>DAIQBR010000316.1:3837-4805 GCA_036781105.1 Kiloniellaceae bacterium | reverse complement strand
GTCGACCCGCTGGATGGCCTGCCAGGCGAGCTGGCCGATGCCCGGCCAGCCGAAAACCGATTCCACGACGACGATGCCGCTCATCAGGATGCCGATGTCGATGCCGACCATGGCGACCACCGGCAGCAGCGCGTTGGGCACGGCGTGGCGCAGGATCACCCGCGCCTTGCTCAGCCCCTTGGCGCGGGCGGTGCGCACGAAGTCCTGCTGCAGCACGTCCAGCATCGACGAGCGCATCATCCGCGCGTACCAGCCGGCACCCAGGAAGCCGAGGGTCAGCGCCGGCAGCACCAGGTGCTGCGGCGTGCCGTAGCCGCTCAGCGGGAACCAGCCGAGCCAGTAGGCGAAGACGTAGATCAGCAGGATGCCGACGACGAACTGCGGCGCCGAGACGCCGACGAAGGAGAACACCATGAGGCTCTGGTCCAGCCGGGTGCGGCGCCGCACCGCCGCCAGGATGCCCACCGTCAGGCCGATCGCCAGTTCGGCGCAGATGCCCGCCGCCATCAGCAGCAGGCTCGCCGGCAGGCGCGAGGCGATCAGCGTGTTCACCTCGGTCTTCTGGATGTAGGAGCGTCCCAGGTCGCCCTGCAGCAGGCCGCCCAGGTAGCGCAGGTAGCGCTCGTAGAACGGCAGGTTCAGGCCCAGCTGCTCGCGGATGTTCTCCACCGTCGCCGCGGTGGCGCTGCGCCCGGCGATCTGGCGCGCCGGGTCGGCCGGCAGCAGGTACAGCAGGACGAAGGTCACCAGGCTGATGCCGATGAGGATCAGCACGGCGCCGAACAGCCGCCTGAGCAGGTAGGGGCCCATCAGCCACGCCCCTTCTGGCGGGGGTCGAGGATGTCGCGCAGGGCATCGCCGACCACGTTGAAGGACAGCGCCAGCAGCAGGATCGCCGCGCCGGGGATGAACACCAGCCAGGGCGCGGTGGTGAAGTAGGTCTGGTTCTCGAAGATGATGTTGCCCCA
>DAIQBR010000316.1:0-3827 GCA_036781105.1 Kiloniellaceae bacterium | reverse complement strand
CGGCGTCGGCGGCTGCACGCCGATGCCCAGGAAGCTGAGGGTCGCCTCCAGCAGCACCGTGGTGGCGATGCCGAGCGTCGCCCAGACCACCATGGTCGAGACCAGGTGCGGCGCGATGTGCTGGACCAGGATGCGCAGCCGCGAGGCGCCGAGGCTGCGTTCGGCCTCTATGAAGTCGCGCTCGGAAAGCGAGATCGTCTCGGTGTAGATGACCCGGGCGACCTGGACCCAGTTCACCATGGCGATGACCAGCGCCACGATCCACAGGCTGGGGCGGAACATGGCCGCCAGCACGATCGCCAGCAGCAGCGCGGGAAAGGCCATCATCAGGTCGGTGAAACGCATCAGCAGGGCGCCGAAGAAGCCGCGGATGAATCCGGCGGCGATGCCGATGGTCGCGCCGATCAGCACGGCCACGCCGTTGGCCACCACGCCGATGACCAGCGAGGTGCGCGCGCCGTAGACCAGGCGCGAGAAGAGATCGCGCCCCAGCAGGTCGGTGCCGAGCAGGAAGGCCTCGCCCGGCGGCAGCGGCGCGCCCTCCAGCGTCAGCCCCTCGAACAGTTGGGCGTCGGGCGAAAAGGGTGTGATCACCGGGGCCAGCAGCGCCATGGCCACGATCACCGCGATGACCGCGATGCCGAAGACCGCCAGCTTGCGCCGCAGCAGTTCCCGCAGGACCCTCATGGCCGGCCTTTCATCCGCGGCCCGAGCCGCCGCTCTGCCGGCGCTGCGGCAGCAGGGCGCAGAGGCTCGCCTCGTCGGCCGCGGCACAGAAGGCCTCCACCGTCATGCGCCGTTCCATGGCGGCGGCGCGGATGCAGGCATAGGCCTTGTCCTCGTCCACCCCGCCCAGGCGGATCACCGTCAGCACCGCGCGGATCACCTCCGGGCGCAGTCGCAGGCGCTGGGTCAGCGCGTCGATGCGCGCCTGCTGCTGCCGGGCCTGCTGGAAGCTGTGGCTGGCCAGGACCAGCGCGCTGTAGACGCCGGTGGACTGCACCGGCTTCACCAGGTGCGAGGAGATGCCCTGCGCGAGGACCCATTCCAGGCGGCCCGGCGCCTCCGAGCGCATGAGCGCGATCAGCGGCACCGGCGGCGCGCCGGCCGGCCAGGGAAACAGCCCGTCGTAGCCGTTGTCGCCGTCGAAGAAGACCGCCTTCACCGCCGGATCGAGGCGTTCCAGCCGCGGCCAGGCGAAGCTGCGGGTGACGCCGAAGCGGTCCAGCTGCCGCACCAGCCGCTGCAGGGCGGCATCCTCGCGGTGCAGGACCATGACCTGCCAGCCGCGGAAGTTGGGTGTCGGACGGGCGGTCATTTCACCACCCTCAGCGGCGTGGTCGCGCGCCTGTTGATGTCGGCGGCGAAGACCTGCGCGTCGAAGTCGACCAGATAGGGGTCGGCGGCGATCGGTTCTTCGGCCGCCTCGATGATCTTGAAGTGGCCGTCGGCTTCCAGCCGGCCGATGTAGGGCCTCAGCGCGGCGTGGTTGGTGCGGCTGTCGATCCGCATGGGGCCCAGCGGTGTGTCCAGTTCCAGCGCGAAGAGCGCTTCCTTCACCGCCTCGATCTCGTCGCTGCCGCAGGCGAGGATCGCTTCGGCCAGCAGCTTCACGGCGATGTAGGCATTGATCAGGTAGACGGAGTTGCGCCGCGCCGCGCCGAAGCGCTCGGCGACACGCTGGCGGAAGGCACGGCTTTCCGGCTGCTTCAGACTGTCGAAATAGATCGCGGTGGAGATCAGCCCGGTCGCCGCGGACCCGACGCTGCCCAGTTCGGCCTCGGTGAAGTTGCAGCTCACCACCGGGCGATTGTCAGGCGCGAAGGCGGGATCGTCCTTGGCGGCGGCATGATAGGCGGCGAGAAAGGCGTAGCTCGTGGTGCCGACCAGGTTGTTCAGCACGAAGTCCGGCTGCTGCTCGCGGATGTCTTCGATCAGGCGGTCCACGTCCAGCGAGGAGAAGGCCAGGTACTTCTCGCCGACCACCTTGCCGCCCGAGGCCTGCACCAGTTCGCGCGCCGTGCGGTTGGTCTCCCAGCCCCAGATGTAGTTGGAGCCGACAAGGTAGGCTTGCTTGCCGAAGCGCGGCAGCAGGTAGCGGAACAGGGGCACGATGTGCTGGTTCGGGCTGGCCCCGGTATAGATCACGTTCTCGCAGCACTCGAAGCCCTCATAAGGGCACATGTACCACAGCAGCGCATCGTGCTTTTCGATGATCGGGATCACTTCCTTGCGCCCGATCGAGGTGATGGTGCCGATGATGTGGCGGCAGCCGCGCTCGCGAAGCATATTCTCGCTGAGCGCGTGGTAGAGGTCGATGTTCGCGCCGGGGTCCTCGATCTCGGCCCGAAAGGCGAAGGGATAGCGCGGGTCGCGGTTGACCTCCTCCAGGCCGAGGCGCGCCCCGTCCAGGCAGGCCTGCCCGATCAGGCTGTAGGTTCCCGTAACCGAATACAGAACCCCGAGTGGGATCTCCCCTGAAACCAACGCCGTTCCCCGAAAACGAAAAAGCCCCAAACCCGGCCCTGCTGTCAGGGCGGCTCTGGGGCGTCATTGCCTCTCGCGGTCTACCCGCAAATTTGTTTGACGCGCCGTCTGGCGGCACTTGACTTCAGAGTGTCGACCAATCGGCTGCGGCTGTCAAATGCCACAGCGGAGCGCCTGGAGGCGCCCCTCCGCCGCCGTCGGAGTCTCGTTCGCAAGCAGGCAAACCTACCGGCGCCCAACCGCCGCTCTTGTTTTATCCGCCGCACAAGCAATCGCAGGCTTCGCCGCGCGCGACGTCGCGCCGTCGCTGCATTGTTGCTGCGTGGCGGTAGAGAGGAACGTCGCCCTGTTCCAACGCCGCCCGCCGCCTGCGATGGCATCGCTTTGCAGCTGCGAAGACGGCCTGCGTAGCGCGCAATTCCGCCGATATTCCTAGCCTTGGCCTCTTGACCGGAGCGCCCGGAGAGTCGCAAGCTATACCTACGTGGCCGGCGAAAACCGGTGACGATTTAGCCGCCGCAAAGCCTGTGCGGTGACTCGTCAGGAGGTTCCCAGCTTTACCGCGGTGGGGGCCGATCCTGTCCAACGAGAGCGAAATGACCGGGGCCGCAGCGCCCCGGTCAAGCTTTGTGGGGTCGGGCTTTTTTGCGCCCCGCCTTTGCAGGCATACTCCTAAAATCCTGTTGTCCGACGAACGTGAAAAGCACGCAGATCGCATTGCGCCACGCGTCGACAGGTCCCCGGGTGTTCGTCGCCCGCTCTGGACAGGGCATGACCGACGCGGCAGTCTGCCGCCATGCCTGATTCGACCCCGGACAAGCCTTCCCCGGACACTCCCGCCGCGACTGCCGACCCCCTGAAGGCGCATGGCGGCTTTGCCGACCTCGTCGGCTACGAGCTGGTGACCTGGCAGGACGACCTTGCCGAGGTGACGCTCACCCTCGCCCAGCGTCACATGAACCGCTCGGGCGTCATGCACGGCGGCGTGCTGGCCACCCTGATCGACACCGCCTGCGGCTACTGCGGCTGCTACGCGCCCGAGGGCGCGGAGCCGCGCCGTGCCTTTTCCCTCTCGCTGACGACCAGCTTCATCGGCACCGCCCACAAGGGCGCCCGCCTGACCGCCCGCGCCCGGCGCAGCGGCGGCGGCAAGTCGGTGTTCTTCGCCGACTGCGAGGTGCTGGACGACGCGGGCCGCGTGATCGGCAGCGGCCAGGGCACCTTCAAGTACATCACCCTGCGCAAGTAGGCTGGGCCGTTTCATGGAGACGTTCGAAACGGCGCGCCTCATCCTGCGCCCGCGTACGGCGCAGGACTTCGAGGCCTGCCGCGTCATGGAC
>DAIQBR010000315.1:0-4855 GCA_036781105.1 Kiloniellaceae bacterium | reverse complement strand
GAACTTGGCGTGCACCGTGGTGGTCGCAAAGCGCCAGGTGAGCTGGTAGTCGAGGGGCCGGCCGCCGGTCCTGGCCTGGGCGCAGTCGGCCGCGGGCGGACCGAGGGTTTCGATGAGACTGTCCACCAGTTGCTCGAAAGCCGTCGGCAGGGCGCCGGTGCGGCGGCGCTCCAGCAGCACCTGCTGCAGCTGATTCGTTTCGGCGTTCATCTGCAGATAGGCGGTGAAGGTGAGACCGGCGATCTCGACGTCGCGCACGGCCAGGTCGGCATAGGCGCCGCCGTAGAGCCAGCGCCCCGGCAGGCGCGTGACGTCTTCGCCCAGCACGCGCTGCAGCTCGGTCTCCGTCATGCCCCAGCGGGTCTCGCGCCAGCCGGCCAGATCCTCCAGCGCCACCGCAGGGCCAGCTACCCCCAACAGCAGAACCGTCAGGAGGGTGGCCACCGCGCGCATCAGCCGGTGGCGTCCCGGGTGCCGTAGAGCGCGTAGGCGCCGGCGAGATAGAGCTTGCGCAGGGCCGGGAAGGGAAAGCGCGGCAAGGGGTTGCGCACCACCGCCGGCAGGGCGTCCGACCCCTGCACGCCGGCGACCTGCCCGGCGAGCGCGCGGCCGGCCCAGGCGGTGAAGGAGACACCGTTGCCGTGGTAGGCGACCGAAGCGTAGAGCCCCTCCTCCAGGCGGCCGACGAAGGGCACCAGCGGCTTGGTGAGGCAGACCAGGCCGCGCCAGAAGAACTCGGTCTCGACGTGGCGCCAGGCCGGGAAGTGGCGCTCGAAAGATTGGCGAAGGTGACGCTCGGCGCGCTGTGCCGCCGCCGGCGAGCCGGAGATGCCGCCGCGCCCGCCCCAGAGGAAGCGCCCGTCGGGCAGCAGGCGGAAGTAGTGCAGCAGGCGCCGCGTGTCGGCGCAGGTGACGGTGGAGCTCCGCCGCGCTCAGCGGCCGCGTCACGATGATGCTGGACTGCGCCGGCATGAGCCGGCCGGCCAGCTGCGGCAGGCGGTCGTCCTCGCTGTAGCCGTTGGTGGCGATGATCACCTTGCCGGCGGTGAGGCGGCCCTGGGGCGTCACCAGGACGAAGCGGCCGGCCTCGCGTTCGATTTTCAGCACCGGCGATTTGCCGTGCACGGTGACGCCGGCGTCGATGGCGGCGCGGGCGAGGCCGCGCAGGTATTTCAGCGGATGCAGGCCGACGCCGATGGGCAGCTCCAGGCCGCCGTGGAAATTGTCGGCGGCGAGCCCGCGCGCGGCCAGCGCGTCGTTGTCCAGGAAGGTGCAGTCCAGGCCGACCAGCTCGTACATCTCCTTGCGCTCGTCGCGCAGGACGGCGCTGCGGCCGGGGCGGTGCGCCAGCAGGATCTCGCCGCCGCCGGTGATGTCGGCGTCGATGTTGCGGGCGCGGCAGGTTTCCTTCACCAGCTCGATGGCTTCGATCTGGGTGGCATAGAAGCGGCGCATCTCCCCGACGCCGTAGCGCGCGGCCAGGGCGTCGTAGCCCAGCTTGGCGCCGCCCAGGCAGCAGAAGCCGCCGTTGCGCCCGGAGGCGCCCCAGCCGGGGGTGCCGGCCTCCAGCACCGTGACGCCGGTGCCGTGCTGCTCGACCAGGGTGAGCGCCGCGGTGAGGCCCGTATAGCCGGCCCCGATCACCGCCACCTCGCAGGTGGCCGAGGCCTCCAGCGGCGGCGTCTCGCGGCCCAGCGGCGGTGCCGAAGCCTCCCAGTAGCTGCCGACCGGCAGGTCGCGGTCGTAGAGATTGCGGTGGTAGAGGCGGCTCACGGGTGTCTCCTGGCGATCCAGCCCCCAGGATAGATCACAGGAAGCGGTAGGAAGAAAGCCTTCCGCGCGTTACCCTGTCGTCCTGGCAGACAGACCATGAAAACGCGCGGAGGAAGGGAACCATGGGCCTCTTCAGCAAGCTCTTCGGCGGCGGCGGCGGCAACGACTCCGGCGGCGCCCGGGAAGGCGAGGCGGTGGAGTACAAGGGATTCCGCATCCATCCCGCCGCCGAGGCGCAGGGCGGCCAGTGGCTGACCGCCGGCGTGATCCGCAAGGAGATCGACGGCGAGACGAAGGAGCACCGCTTCCTGCGCGCCGACACCCATGCCTCGGCCGAGTCGGCCAACGACTTCGCCGTGGTGAAGGGCCGCCAGATCATCGACGAGCAGGGCGAGCGCATCTTCCGGGACTGAGCCATGGAACTGCAGAAATTTCGGGCCAGCCTGGACCAGGCGGAGCCACCTGCGGGACTGTCGCCGCTGCTGCGCGCGCTGTGGCACGCCGCCCGCAACGAATGGGATGCCGCCCACCGCATCGCCCAGGACGACGGCAGCGCCGAGGGCGCCTGGGTGCACGCCTATCTGCACCGGGTGGAAGGCGACGAGAGCAACGCCGGCTACTGGTACCGCCGCGCCGGCAAGCCGCACTGCCAGGACAGCCTCGAAACAGAATGGGCGGAGATCGCCCGCGTGCTGCTCAATCCTGCACCGCTGTAACCCGCCGCGGGCCGCCGATGCGCGGTACGGCGGCGAGCAGGGCCTGCGTATAAGCCTGCGAGGGCGCACGCAGCACCGCTTCGGTCACCCCCTCCTCCACGATCTTTCCCTCGCGCAGGACCACGATGCGGTCGGCGACCTGACGCACCACGGCGAGGTCGTGACTGATGAAGAGGTAGCTGAGGCCGAACTTCTCGCGCAGGTCCATGAAGAGGTTCAGCACCTGGGCCTGCACCGAGACGTCCAGGGCCGAGACCGGCTCGTCGGCGACGATGAGGGCGGGCCGGGTGATGAGGGCGCGGGCGATGGCGATGCGCTGGCGCTGGCCGCCGGAGAACTCGTGCGGGAACCTGTCGGCGTCGCTTTCCTTCAGGCCGACCGAGGCCAGCACCTCGGCGATGCGCGAGCGGCGCTCGCCGGTAGTGACTTGTTCCAGCGCATCGAGGGGCTCGGCAACGATCCAGCCGACCTTGCGGCGCGGGTCGAGGGAGCCGTAGGGGTCCTGGAACACCATCTGGGCGTGGCGGCGCAGGGCGCGCAGTTCACCCGCGGACAGTGCGAAGACATCGCGGCCCATGAAGCGCACGCGCCCGGCGCCCGGCCGCTCCAGCGCGAGAACCGTGCGCGCCAGCGTCGACTTGCCGCTGCCCGACTCGCCGACCACGGCGAGGCTTTCGCCGCGCGCCAGCGTGAGCGAGACAGCGTCCAGGGCACGGTGGCGCGGCGGCGGTGCGAAGAGCCGCCGGCGCGGCAGCGTGTAGTCGAGGGTGAGGCTCTCGACCTGCAGGAGGGTCTCGCTCATGCGACCGTCTCCTCCAGGTGCGGGTGCAGGCAGGCGACGGCGTGGCGCGAATCCAGCCGCTGCTCGGCCGGCTGGGCCGGCAAGCAGTCCTGCTGCGCGCGCGGACAGCGCGCGGCGAAGACGCAGCCGGCGGGCCGATGCAGCGGGTCGGGTACGCTGCCGGGAATGGTGGCGAGGCGGCGTCCTGGAGGCAGCGCCGAGTCGAGCGCGCCCGGCGAGGCGGCGAAGAGCCCGCGGGTGTAGGGATGCGCCATGCGGTCGAAGACCGCCGTCGTCACGCCACGCTCGACCACGCGGCCGGCGTACATCACCAGCATGTCCCGCGTGTTCTGCCACACCACGGCGAGGTCGTGGGTGATCAGCAGCAGCGCCATGCCGGCCGCCGCCGTCACCTCGGCGATGAGATCCAGGATCGCGGCCTGGCTGGTGACGTCGAGCGCCGTGGTCGGCTCGTCGGCGATGAGCAGCGCCGGATCGCAGGCCAGCGCCATGGCGATGACCACGCGCTGGCGCTGGCCGCCGGAAAGCTGGTGCGGATAGAGGCCGGGCGCAAAGCGCGGCTGCGGCAGGCCGACGCGATCGAGCAGCTTCACCGCGCGGGTTTCGGCTTCGGCCCGTCCGAGTCCGAGGTGCCAGCGCAGGCCTTCGGCGAGCTGGAAGCCGATGGTCTTCACCGGGTTCAGCGCGGTCATCGGCTCCTGGAACACCATGGCGAGGCGGCGGCCGCGCAGGCGGCAGAGTTCGCGTTCCGGCAGCGCCAGCAGGTCGCGGCCCTCGAAAACCACCTTCCCTTGCGTGCGCGCCTGCGCCGGCAAGAGGCCCATGAGGGCCAGCGCGGTCATCGACTTGCCGCAGCCGGACTCGCCGACGATGCCGAGGCTGCCGCCGGCGGCAAGCTCGAAGCCGACGTCCTCAAGGATCGGCGCCGGGCCCTCGGGTGTGTCGAGCGTGACCGTGAGACCGGAAACGGAGAGCAGCGTCATCTTGCCCTCCTGAGGCGCGGGTCGAGCAGGTCGCGCAGGCCGTCGCCCAGGAGGTTGAGACCCAGCACGGTCACCACGATGGCCAGGCCGGGGAAGACCGCCAGCAGCGGCGCCTGGTACATCAGGGTCTGCGCCTCGTTCAGCATCTTGCCCCAGGAGGCTGCCGGCGGCTGGGTGCCGAGACCCAGGTAACTCAAGCCAGCTTCCGCAAGAATCCCCAGCGCGAACTGGATGGTCATCTGCACGATGAGCAGGCTGGCGATGTTGGGCAGAATATGTTCGACGGTGATGCGCGTCTTGCCCTTGCCGGCGACCCGCGCCGCGAGCACGAAGTCGCGCTGCCACAGGGAGAGCGAGGCGCCGCGCGTCAGCCGCGCGAAGACGGGAATGTTGAAGATGCCGATGGCGATGATGGAGTTCACCGCGCCGGGGCCGAGGATGGCGGTGATCATCACCGCCGAGAGCAGCGCGGGGAAGGCGAAGGTGAAGTCGTTGAAGCGCATCACCACCTCCTCCACCCATCCGCGGCGCGCCGCGGCCAACGCGCCCAGCGGCACGCCGAGGCCGGCACCGATGCCGAC
>DAIQBR010000314.1:0-4860 GCA_036781105.1 Kiloniellaceae bacterium | reverse complement strand
TGGATGCGCTGCGCCATGTCGGCGAGGTTCAGCGTCCCGGTCATCATGTAGATCAGGCCGACGCCGACCAGATAAAAGGTCGCCCCGACGGTGCCCATCACCAGGTACTTGAAGGTCGCCGGCAGCGCGCGCCGGTCGGGCCCGCCGGAAATCAGGATATAGCTGGCGAGGGAGGAGACCTCCATGAACACGAAGATGTTGAAGGCGTCGCCCTGGACCACAATGCCGCAGAGGCCGGCCAGCGCCAGCAGCCAGGCACCGTAGAACAGCGGCTGGCGTGCGTCGTCGATATCGGCATCGAGACTGCGCCGCCCGGCGAGCAGCGCACCCAGCGAAGCGCCGGTGACCACTAGCAGGATGAGACAGGTCAGGGCGTCGACCCGGATCTC
The DNA here is from genome assembly GCA_036781105.1 of Kiloniellaceae bacterium. Taxonomy (GTDB): domain Bacteria; phylum Pseudomonadota; class Alphaproteobacteria; order Kiloniellales; family Kiloniellaceae; genus Pelagibius. The sequence continues at coordinate 4,471 of DAIQBR010000314.1, read as the reverse complement.
GATGCCGTAGGGCGCGGCCCAGCCGCCCACGGCATAGCTGTACTCGATGCCGGACAGCACGCCGGCGGTCAGCGAGGCGGCGATGACGAAGGCCATGGCGCTGGCGGCGGTCGCCGCGGCCCAGGCCAGGCCGCGCGGGCGCAGCAGGATGACGAAGGGCGCCGAAAGCAACGGCACCACGACCTGCAGGACCGCGAAGTGGTAGGCTTCGGCGTTCACTGCCGGTCGAGCTCCCTGATCTCGTTCTCCTCGACAGAGCCGTAGGCTTCCTTGATGCGCACGATGATGGCGAGGCCGAGGGCCAGGGTCGAGATGCCGACGACGATGGCGGTGAGGATCAGCACCGATGGCAGCGGGTTGGAATAGATCCGGCCGGGTTCGTCCGCAAGGAAGATCGGCGCCGTGCCGCCCTCGACCGGCCCCATGGTGATGTAGAGCAGGAACACGGCCGACTGGAAGATCGAAAGCCCGATCAGCTTCTTGATCAGGTTCGCCTTGGCGGTTACCGCGTAGAAGCCGATCCCCAGCAGAATCGCGAAGACCCAGTAGTTGTAGAGGCCGAGCAGGTCCATTACTTCGCCCCGCGCGCCGCGAAGGAATGGAAGATGCTGATCAGCACGCCGGTCACCGTGAAGCCGACGCCGGCCTCGATGATCAGGATGCCGTAGTGCTGGCCGTGGACAGGATCGTGGGCGAGCACGGAGTAGTTGAGAAACTCGCCGCCCAGCAGCATGCAGGCCACGCCGGTGAAGCCGTACAGCAGGGCGCCGAAGGCGGCGAGGGCCTTCAGCAGGCCGGCGGGCAGGGCCTCTCGGGCCCGTTCCTCACCTTCGAGCAGCGCGAAAAGCACGATGCTGGCGGCGACGATGACGCCGGCCTGGAAGCCGCCGCCCGGTCCGTAGTCGCCGTGGAACTGCACATAGAGCGCGAACAGCAGGATGAAGGGAATCAGCAGGCGGCCGACCACCCGCGGAATCTGGTAGTGCCGCAGGCCCGCCTTGCCGGCAAAGGTCGTGGCCGGCGGCAGCTTGGGCTGGCCGACCGGCGGCTTGCCGAGCATGAACAGCACGCCGACGCCCGCGGTGAAGACCACGAAGGTCTCGCCCAGGGTGTCGTAGCCGCGGAAGCTGGCCAGCACCGCAGTGACCGCATTGGGCACGTCGATGTATTCGGGAGTCTTCTCGAGGTACCACGGCGCCACGTGGAGTTGCGACGGGGCGTTGGGGTCGCCGAGGCGCGGCATGTCGAAGGTGGTGTAGACCAGCACCGCAGAGATCGTCGTCACCACCACGAGGGCGACCAGGCGGCCGGCGGTGCCGGTCCGCTCGTGCTCGGCGGTGAGCGCCAGCGCGCCGAGGAACAGCACGGTGGAGATGCCGGCGCCGACGGCGGCCTCCGTCAGGGCGACGTCGGCGGCATCGAGCAGGAAGAAGGTCATCGCGCTGATCAGGCTGAAGATGCCTGCCAGCATGGCGGCGGCGAAGAGGTTCGCCGTCTGCACGATCGCCAGCGCGGTAATCACCAGCAGGGTGAGCAGGAACATAATGATGAAGACGGTCATGAACGCGGCTCTTGTCGCCAGGGTGTCGCCAGTCCTGGATTGATGCCCGCCATCAGGGCGGCGCTGGCAAGAGCGTTGGCGGCGGTCGGGCTGGTGAACAGCAGGAAGATCAGGGTCGCCGCCAGCTTGACCGCGGCCAGCGTGAAGCCCGCCTGAAGAATCACACCGGCGATGATCAGCATGGTGCCCAGGGAGTCGGTGACGCTGGCGGCATGCATGCGGGTGTAGAGGTCCGGCATGCGCAGGGCGCCGATGCCGCCGACCAGAACGGAAAAGCCCCCAAGGGTGAGCAGGACCCAGCTAATGGCGTCCACGATTATGGCCATCGCGCTAGTCCTCCTTCTGCTCTTCGGCGAGCCGGCGCTGGGCGCGCACGCGGAAGAATTCCAGCACCGCCAGTACGCCGATGAAGTTGATCAGGGCGTAGGTCAGCGCCAGGTCGAGGAAGTCGGGGCGGTCCATGAAAAAGGCGACCACTGCCAGCAGCAGCACCGTCTTGGTGCCGAGCATGTTCACCGCCAGCACGCGATCGTAGACGCTGGGCCCGATCAACGCCCGCGTGAGTGCGAGGGCCATGGTGACCAGGATGGCGACAATCACGGGATAGTAGATCATCGGTCCCCCCCAATTCTCGCGACCCGGCGGTCCATCTCGCCCGACATCAGGTCGTCGGCGACAGCCTGGGTCAGGGCGTGGACCTTCAATTTACCCTGGTACAGATCCAGGGTCAGGGTGCCCGGCGTGAGCGTGATGGAATTCGCGAAGATCACCTGACCGACGCTGTCCAGGGAACTCGACTCCAGCTCGATGTAGCGGGCGCTGATCGGCAGGCGGGGGTGCAGCACCACCTTGGCGACGGCCAGGCTGGACATCACGATCTCCTTGAGCAGCCAGCCCCAGTAGGCGAGCAGCCGCAGGGTGACGGTCAGCGCGAAGATGTCCTTCTCGAAGTAGCCCATGCGCTGGACGATGACGAAGGTTGCCGCAACGGAAAAAACGCCGAGGCCGAGCAGCAGCGGATCGAAATGACCCGACCACAGCAGCCAGGCGGGGACCAGAAAGCACAGCAGCACCGCCATGCGGCGGTTCTTCTTTGCCGGGGTCGTCATTGTCCCAGCAGCGTCCGCGCCGCGCCGAAGGTATGACCGGCAGGCCGATCCGGGCCGGAGTCACTCCTGGCCGGACATCGTGGCAACTGAACCGAATGGGTGGAAGAAGCGCCCTGCATCGCCGTCTTTTCTGTGGTTTTCTTGGCCTGGGTTCAGGCGGCTCCGAGCCTACTGACCGAGCCGCGCCGGTCAAGATAAACCGGTGTGAAGTCTGCCGATTTCGGCGGCGGACGGGCGAGCGCGGCGGAACCGGTCTGACGAGGTGACCGGGTTTCGCGGTTTGTTTTCGGCTCCGGTCCGCTGGGCGGACCCGGCAGGTCTGCCCGCCATGCCGGAGGGCCGCCGCCGGCGCGAATCGGCCTAAGCGCGGAAGCCGCCGCAGGAACCTTGCGCCCGGCGCGGCGATGCGGCATCGCTAGGTCCCCGCGCCGGCAGAGGAGTCCGCCCGGGTTGAGAGCGGGCAGGGGCCGCGTGGTCCGGGGAGAGGTGCCATGACCGCAAGACAGATCATCATCGACACCGACCCCGGCCAGGACGACGCCATTGCCATCCTGCTGGCGCTGGCCTCGCCGGAGTTCGAGGTGCTGGGGCTGAGCGTGGTGGCCGGCAACGTGCCGCTGGAGCTGACCGAAAAGAACGCGCGCAAGGTCTGCGAGCTGGCCGGGCGCCCGCAGACGAAGGTCTTTGCCGGCTGCGCGCGGCCGCTGCTGCGCCCCCAGGTGACGGCGGAGGAGGTCCACGGCAAGACCGGCCTCGACGGGCCCGACCTGCCCGAGCCCACCATGCCCCTGCAGAAGGAGCATGCGGTCGACTGGATCGTCGCGACGCTGCGCGCCGCGCCCGCCGGCAGCATCACGCTCTGCACGCTCGGCCCGCTCACCAACATCGCCGCGGCGATGATCAAGGCGCCGGACATTGTCCCGAGGATTGCCGAGATCGTCATGATGGGAGGCGGCTTCTTCGAGGGCGGCAACGTCACCCCGGCTGCCGAGTTCAATATCTACGTCGATCCTCACGCGGCCCATGTGGTGTTCACCTCCGGCGTGAAGCTCACCCTGCATCCGCTCGACGTGACTCACAAAGCGCTGATGACGCGGGCCTGGATAGATTCCCTGCGGGCGCTCGGTACGCAGACCGGGGCGGCTGCCGCCGCCATGCTGGATTTCTACGAGCGCTTCGACATGGCCAAGTACGGCGAGGCCGGCGGGCCACTGCACGACCCCTGCGTCATCGCCTACCTGCTGCAGCCGGGACTCTTCGGCGGCAAGGACTGCAACGTGCGTATCGAAACGTCTTCGGAACTCACCATGGGCATGACCGTGGTCGACTGGTGGGACGTCACGCCGCATCCGGCCAACTGCCGGGTCATCAACGCGATCGACGCGGGCGGCTTCTACGCGCTGATCCGAGACCGCCTCGCGCGACTGCCTTAGGAACGGGGGCATGCTGCTGACCATCGCCTGGCTGCTCTGCCTGTTGCTCTGTGCCCGCTTCTGCGGTGTCGCCGCCGAGCGCCTGGGGCAGACCGCGCCGGTCGGTGAACTGCTGGCCGGCGTGCTGATCGGGCTGGTGCTGCTCGCGCTGGCGCCGCTGAACGGCTTCGCGACCTCCCTCGAGACGGCGGCCTATCTGGAGCAGATCACGACCCTGGCGATCTTTTTTCTCGTCCTGCAGGCCGGGGTGGAGCTGGAGCCGCGCGAGGTTTCCGCCGCCTCGACCGGGGCCTTCGCAGTGGCGCTCGGCGGCGTGCTGCTGCCCATGGCGCTGGGCGTCGCCATCGGCTGGTGGCTGCTGCCGGACT
>DAIQBR010000313.1:0-4860 GCA_036781105.1 Kiloniellaceae bacterium | reverse complement strand
CCCGGCACCGGCGCCCGCCGCGCCGACGCCCGCCGCCCCTAGTCAGGCCGCCCCCGGTTCTCCCGCCCCGGCGGCTTCCACCGCTCCCGCGCAGCCGGCCGAGGCGCCGCAGGCCGCGGCTCCGGCGGCGACCCAGCCGGCGGCTCCGCAAACCGCTCCCGCCGTCGCGCCGGTGACGTCGCCCGCGGCTTCTTCGCCCGCAGCTTCCTCGGAGCCGGCAGCGGCCCGGCTCCCACTGTTCAACCGCGCGGCGACGCCGCATCGGCGGCGGGCGGCACCACCGCCCAGGCCACCGCGCCCCAGAGCGCGACCCAGACCACAGGGCAGAGCGCACCGGCGCCGGTTACCACGCCGAGTGGCGTGGTGCTGCGGACGCCGAACTCTCCCGCCGCCTCGCAGCCCACCGTGGCGACCCCTCCGGCAACGCCGGCGGCCGGCGAAGCACCCGCCGCCGAGCCGACGGCCACGCAGCAGGCGGCCACCCCGCCGTCGGCCCAGCCGGCCAACGGTAACGACCCCTATGCCATTCCGACGGCGCCCGACAGCAATTCCCCGGCAACGGCCTTCCTGCTGAACCACGAGCCGACGGTCTACGGCGAGGAGAACGGCGACGCCCGCATCGTCCTCAAGGCGACCCAGGACGCCTGGGTGCAGGTGCGCGACCGCCAGGGCAATCTGCTGCTGACCCGCGTGCTGCGCGTCGGCGACAGCTACATGGTGCCGAATCAGGCCGATCTCACCCTCTTGACCGGCAATGCCGGCGGCCTGGAGATCAGCGTCGACGGCAGCGCGCTGCCGGCGCTCGGCCCGGTCGGTGCGGTGCGCCGCAATATTCCCCTCGATCCGGAGGCCCTGCGCGACGGCGCCGGGCGTCAGCCCTAAGCTGGCTCCGGGGCCTTGGCGGCCCCGGAAATCCCGGCTCTTCCCTTGAAGTCTCGGCCGTTTCGGCGCATCTTGCGGCCGGTTGCCCGCTCGGATTCCGCCCCGCGGCCGGCGGGAATGGCTTGAAAGCACTCCGCCAGGCCCTGAAATTACCTTCAGGCAGTCCTTCGGGAGGCGTTCCGGCCGCCTGAGGGCGCGTTTCGGGGGTGGCGGCCAGGGATATTTGGGCCAGCAGCTTCTGGACCAGCGGATTGTAGGACGGCAAGGCATGAGCGTTCGCCCGTATCGCGACATTCTTCGGCGCAAGTCACGCCAGATTCACGTCGGCAAGGTGCCGGTGGGCGGCGACTCGCCGATTACCGTCCAGTCCATGACCAATACGCGGACGACGGACATCCAGGGCACCATCGACCAGGTGCTCGCGCTGGAGGTCGCCGGCGCCGACATCGTGCGGATCTCCTGCCCCGATGAGGAGTCGACCGCGGCGCTGAAAAAAATCATCCCGGAAGTCACCGTCCCCATCGTCGCCGATATCCATTTCCACTATCGCCGCGGCATCGAGGCGGCGGAGGCGGGCGCCGCCTGCCTGCGCATCAATCCGGGCAACATCGGCTCGCGCGATCGCGTTCGCGAGGTGGTCAAGGCCGCGCGCGATAACAACTGCTCCATGCGCATCGGCGTGAACGCCGGCTCGCTGGAGAAGGAACTGCTGGAACGCTACGGCGAGCCCTGCCCGGAGGCCATGGTGGAGAGCGCGCTGAACCACGCGCGCATGCTGGAGGACGAGGACTTCTTCGAGTTCAAGATTTCCTGCAAGGCCTCTGACGTCTTTCTCGCGGTGGCTGCCTACACGGCGCTGGCTGATGCCTGCGACTACCCGCTGCACCTCGGCGTCACCGAGGCCGGCGGTTTGCGCAGCGGCACCATCAAATCCTCGATCGGCATCGGCAACCTGCTGTGGGCCGGTATCGGCGATACCATCCGCGTCTCGCTCTCGGCGGATCCGGTCGAGGAGGTCAAGGTCGGCTTCGACATCCTTAAGTCGCTGAGCCTGCGTCATCGTGGGGTGAACGTGATCTCCTGTCCGTCCTGCGCGCGCCAGCAGTTCGAGGTCATCAAGACCGTCGAGGTGCTGGAACAACGCCTGGCGCACATCACCACACCGATGACATTGTCGGTGATCGGCTGCGTGGTGAACGGCCCCGGCGAGGCGCTGATGACCGACATCGGCTTCACCGGCGGCGGCCGCGGCACCCATCAGGTCTACGTGAACGGCCTGCAGGACCACCGCCTGAAGGACGACAACATCGTCGACCATCTGGTCGAACTGGTCGAGGCCAAGGCGGCCGAGATCGAGGCCGCCAAGGCGGCTGAAGAGGCTGCGGAAAGCAGCGACAGCGGCGGCAAGATCACCGCCGCCGCCTCTTAGCTTCCTAGCGGAACCGGAATTTCCCGTGAGCGGCCTGCAGCCCGTCAGGGGCACCCACGACCTTTTGCCCGAGGCCATGCGGCGGCACCGCCGCGTGATCGAGGCGTCGCGCGCGGTGGCCGAGCTCTATGGCTTCCACGAGATGGCGACGCCGATCTTCGAGTTCACCGAGGTGTTCAAGCGCACCCTCGGCGACACCTCCGACATCGTGACCAAGGAGATGTACACCTTCGTCATGGGCAGCGAGAAGGCCGCCAAGGACGAGGAGGGCGCCAGCATCACCCTGCGCCCCGAGAACACGGCCGGCGTGGCGCGTGCTTTCATCTCCGGCGGTCTCGCCCAGCAGGTGCCGCTTAAGGTCTTCTATGCCGGGCCGATGTTCCGTCACGAGCGCCCGCAGAAAGGCCGCCAGCGCCAGTTCCACCAGACCGGTGTCGAGCTGATCGGCGTGCCGCAGCCACAGGCCGACGTCGAGGTCATCGCCTGCGGCGCCCATATCCTGGAAGCCCTGGGACTTGCCGATGCGGTGACCCTGGAGCTGAACACCCTGGGCGATCCGGAAAGCCGCACCGCCTACCGCTCTGCACTGGTCGACTACTTTTCGGGTCACATCGATGCCCTGTCGCAGGACAGCCGCGACCGCCTGACGCGCAACCCGCTGCGCATCCTCGATTCCAAGGACGAGGGCGACCGTCGGCTGGTCGCCGGGGCGCCGCTCTTCGAGGACTACCTGAACAGCGAGAGCCGCGACTTCTTCGCCGCGGTGCGCGCGGGGCTGGAGAGCGTCGGCATCGCCTATACCCTGAACCCGCGGTTGGTGCGCGGCCTCGACTACTACTGCCACACCGCCTTCGAGTTCACCACCGACCGCCTCGGCGCGCAGAGCGCGGTCATCGCCGGCGGGCGCTACGCCGGCCTGATCGAGACCATGGGCGGCCCCGCCACCCCGGGTGTCGGCTGGGCCTCCGGCGTCGAACGCCTCGCCATGCTGCTGACCGAGGAGCCGGCGGCGCCGCGCCCAATCGTGGTGGTGCCGGTCGGCGAGGTGGCGCAGGCCACCGCCCTCAAGGTCATGCAGGAGCTGCGCCATGCCGGCTACGTGGTCGAGATGGGCTACTCCGGCAATCTGAAGAAGCGCCTGCAGCGTGCCAACAAGATGAACGCCCGCCACGCCCTGCTGTTCGGCGACGAAGAACTGGCGGCGGGGAGCGCGACCCTGCGCGACCTCGATTCGGGAGAGCAGGAGCTCGTCTCGCTGGATCGTCTGGCCGAGCACCTCTCCCGCTTTGCCTAGCGGTGCCCTCATGGCACTTTGTGCGCCTTCTTCCCCGGCCGACCACCCTCTGACACGCCTGTTGCTGCTCGGTGTCTCTGCGCGCAGCGTCGCCGCGGCGCTGCGCGATCCGCTCTTCGCGGAGGAGCCCGACCAGGCGAAGCTCATCGCCGCGCTGAAGGATCTCGGCTGCGAGGAAGGCCTCGTGATGGCGACCTGCGAGCGCATCGAGTTCCTCGTCGTGGCACGGCCTGGCCAGCGCGTGGCCGGGCAGTTGCTGCAGATCATCGCCGCCGCCGCCGGCTGCGCGCCCGCCGAGCTCGCCGGCCAGAGCTATTGCCATCTCGGCGAGGACGCCTTGCGCCACCTGATGGCCGTCGCCGCTTCGCTGGAAAGCCAGGTGCTCGGCGAGCCGCAAATCCTCGGCCAGGTGAAGCAGAACTACCGCCTGGCCCAGGAGGCCGACCTCGCCGGTCCCTATCTCTCGGCTGCCGCCCAGTGCGCCTTCGCCGCCGCCAAGCGGGTGCGCCGCGACACCCCGATCGGCCAGCAGGCGAGTTCCATGACCCACGTGGCCGTGCAGGTGGCGCGCGACCTCTTCGGCCGCTTCGAGGACCGCAACCTGCTGTGGCTGGGGCTCGGCGAGATGGGCGAGATGCTGAGCGCCGACTTTGCCGAGGCCGGACTCGCGCAGCGCCTGGTCATGCATCCCTCGGCACGCCGCGCCGAGGCCGTGGCCCGGCGGCTCGGCTGCAACTTCGCGCCCTGGGAGGAGCTTGACCTTCACCTCGCCGATGCCGATATCGTCGTATCGGACGCGGGCAGCGGACGTTTCACCCTGCTGAAGCCGCAGCTCGCCGCGGCCCTGAAGCGGCGCCGCCAGCCGTTGCTGCTGATCGACGCCGCGGTGCCGCCGGACATCGAGCCCGGCTGCGCGGATCTGGAAGACGCCTTCGTCTACGACCTCGACGATCTGGAGCGCCTGGCCAGCCGTCAGTCGGGCGGCCGTGCCTCTGCCTCGGCCCTGGCCTGGGGCATCCTCGAGGAGGAACTGGCCGGCTTCCTGCGCGCGCAGGCGGAGCGCCCGGCGACGCCGGCAGTGGTGGCGCTGCGCCGCCACTTCGATGCCGTGCGCCGCGAGGTGCTGGCCGCCGGCCCCGACGATGCCGAGGCGGCGACGCGCCTGCTGGTGAACAAACTGCTGCACGACCCCTCCGAGGCTCTGCGCCGCAGTGTCGCCGAGGATCCGGAACAGGCTGCCGCGCTGGAGGACATG
>DAIQBR010000312.1:4498-4881 GCA_036781105.1 Kiloniellaceae bacterium | reverse complement strand
AGAAGATGGTCGCAGACGGCGTCGAAACCGTCCATGTCGCGCTCTTCGGCCATGCCGCCCTGCGGCGCGCGCGCGCCCATCTCCTCGTAGAACACGCGGAAACGGATGGTCTGGGCGGCGGCGACTTCCTGCTCGCTGCCGGGTTCCACCGCGACGTCGAGATCCGTGCTCTCGAAGCCCTCGGCCTTGGCTGTGAGGCGATACTTGCCCGCCGGCAGGCGCGTCTTGAAGGCGCCGGTCCGCGCGGCGACGGCGATGCGAGTGCTGGCCCCGGTGCGCAGATCGCTGGCCACCAAAGCGGCGTTGGGCACCGGCGTGCTGGCCAGCGAGCCGGCACCGGTGACCTGCCCGGCGACCACGCCGGGCTCGCGCTCGGCGGGCTC
>DAIQBR010000312.1:1022-4488 GCA_036781105.1 Kiloniellaceae bacterium | reverse complement strand
GCATCCTGCTGGGCGTGACACTGCTCGCGCTGCTCGCGCTCGGCGGGCTCGTCGGGACGGTCCGGCCGGTCCGGCCTCTCCGGCTGATCCGGTTCGCGGGGACGTTCGGGTTGATCGGGGCGCTCGGGCTGATCGGGACGGCTGGGCTCTTCGGGGCGCGCCGGTTCCTCGCGCTTGAGGATCGGGCGGCGGCTCTCGAAATTGCCGGGGCGCACGCCGATGCCGTCCAGCAGCTTGCTGAGCTCCTCGCGCTTGGGGATGTTGCCGGGCCGGCCGGGGAGGAGGCCATTGGGGATGACCGGATCCACCGCCATGCGCCCGCTGCCGTCGAGGTCGAAGATGCCTTCCGGCAGCGCGCCCTCCAGCACGATGTCCGAGCAGTCGGCATCGCAGCACTTGCTTGGCAGGCAGAAGTCGGCCAGCACGACGAAGTCCGACAGGGGATCGTTGCTGCGGCCACCCGCCGCCTCGAGAACCTCCTTCGCCGCGGCGGAAATGGCGGCCGCGAAGCTGCCGGCGGCGCGCGACAGCTTCAGCGAGTCGGCGAGCTTGTCGAGGCGTGGCCCCGCCCGTTCCATGAGAGCGGCGAGTTCGGCCTTGGACGCATAGGCGAGCACCAGGGTGCCGCCCTTGGGCACGCCGGCGCGGTGCTCCAGTCCCGGATTGCGCCGCGCGAAGCCCGCCAGCGTCAGGTCCTGGAAGATCGCCAGGATGCGGCGCTGCGCTTCGCCGAGCAGGCCGGCCGAGCTGAAGGTGGTAGCCTGCGCCGCGACGGCGGAGGAATAGTCGGCCATCGCCATGTTGGTGGTGGCCGTCGTGCGGTCGACCTCCTCGGGATCGGTCGGCGCCGTCTTGGCATAGTCCTCCAGGCGGTCGGAGAAGTTCACGTAGGCGGCCTCCAGGCGCGGCGCGTCGAGCTCCGCCAGCGAGGGCACGCTGGCCCGCGTCATCAGCTCTTCCGTCGCGTCCATCAGGGCGACGGCGTTGTAGACGCGGTCGACGGCTTCCGGGCTATCGGTGCCGATCTGCAGGCGGCCCATGCGGTCGCGCACGCGCTCGAAGAGGCTGCCGCCGTCGGTGTCATCCTTCACCGAGAGGTAAATGCCGGCGATCGCCTTGTCATCGGCTTCGCCGACCAACTCCTTGGTCGCCTGGCCCTTCTGCGGCACCGTCTTGCGGAACTTGCCGAGCAGCTTCTTGGAAGCTTCGTTGACCTCACGGCGTTCCTTGGGATCGAGACGCCGGGCCGCAAAGCTGGCGACATCGGGGCGGCGCAGCGCATCCATGCGCGCCATGGCGGCGAGACGCGCCAAGTCCTTGTCGGCCAATTGACGCCCCGTCGTGGTGCCGCCGCCGGCGGCGCCGGAAGGGTCCTGGCGCAGTTTCGGGAGCTTGGCATGGTCGGCCGCGAGCTGCCGGCCCGCGCCGCGCAGGATGAAGACCAGAAAGGCGAAAAGCGCGGCGAGCAGCGTCAGAAGGATCACCTCGAAGTCGCCCATGCGGCACATGATGATCTTCTGCGCGGCCTGCAGGGCGCGATCCCGCGTGGCGTCGTCGACCTTCTTCCCTTCGGCGTCGTCGGCCAGCGCCAGGCCCATCCATACCGGCTCGATGGCGAAGTCGAGGCCGAGCACGCGCTTGTGAACGATCAGCTCGCCCATGGCCTGGGCAAGGTTCTTGCCGACGTGGCCGGCCACGGCGTGGAAGGTCTCGCCGTCAAGGCGGTAGAGGTAGGGATGCTCCATGTTGCGCGTGCTGAACTGGTGCGCGTAGACGGTGGAGAGCAGGTTGGCGCGGGTCTTTTCCGGCGACCAGACACGGAACAGATCGGACTGCTGCGTAAAGGCGTAGTACGGCGGGATGCAGCGCTCGCCCAGAGGTGCGTCGTCGTGGCGGCTCGGCGTGATGCGGATTTCCTGCTGCAGCAGCCCGCGCAGCTGGAAGCTGTGCGCCAGCAGAGTCAGGCGGTGGAACAGCGCCCGCAGTTCCTCCCGCTCATGGCCCGCGCAAGCCGGTGTCCAGCCCGTGCGACGGCGCGCAGGGCGCGGACCCGGCCCGAAACCAGCCGTTGCCGACAGCGGATCGTAGGCGGCGAACTCCGCCGGGCTCGTGACGCCGGCGACAAAGCCCTCGGCGGCCGTCACCGGATCGCCCAGCAGCACATGCTTGGGAAAGCGCCCGGCATTGGGCAGGCAGACGCATTCGAAGGCCCGCGCCTTGTCGACGAAAGCGTTGTAGGCCATGGCGGCGTCGAGCATGTAGTCGTAGAAGTAAGGCGCCAGGAAGGGCTGCGTCGCGAGGTTGCCCCAGAGGTTGCCGAAGTAGGAGTCCGGGAAGGGGCCGTCGGGGAAGCGCTCGGCGGGGTACATATCCTCCAACAGGTAGTCGTAGGCGCTGTAGGCGTCGCGCAGGGCCTGCGGCAGGTCGGCCGAGAGCCGCGCGGCGATCTGCAGGATACGGGCGAAGAGCGCCGGGTAGGTGGCGATGCCGTTGCGCGCGAGCCCGAGATCCTCGACGCGGAGATACTTGAGGCCGAGGCCCGGATGGTTGGCGAGATCGGTGGGGATGCCGGCGACAGCGGCCTCCTGCGCCATCATGGCATCGGCGTCGGCGCGGCGGACAAGCAGGCGCCGCAGCACATACTGAAGCTCCGCGCCCTTGTCCGAGCAGTCGTTGATGTCGCAGTTCTTCAGCGATTCCTCGGTGCACTCGAGGAACAGCATCACGGTCTTGTCGGAGAGAAACGCCGAGGTGATGTCCGTCGGCGGGGTCTCGCCGTCCGGTACCTCCGCTTCCGTGGTCAGCATCTCCCAGGCGTCGATCTGGTTTTCGCCGTCGGGGAAGAGGAAAGGATAGCGTGCCTCCGCCACCTGCTCCGGCGGCACATCCTCTCCGCTGGGGACCGGCAGCGTGTACGGCACGTGGCGGTCGCAGACGACGGCGTCCTCGGCGATGAGATGGCCCTCGGAGGTCACCGCCACGCCTTTCGAGATCAGCACCGAGGCGTCGGCGTCAACGTCGAGCTTGAAGCCGCACATGACGCCGATACCGACCAGGGCGCGGCGCGTCAGGCGGTCTTCGTAGTCCAGGAACTTCCTCAGGTCGTTCAGGTGATCCGCGGTCAGGGCCTGGTTCGGCTTGAAGACGGGGATGGCATCGAGCTTCATGGGGGGTCTCCCTCAGAACAGACCGAGGTTGGTGGCGCCGAGGCGCACGATGTTCTCGTCCTCGCCCTCGGCACAGTCGTGCAGGGTCGCGGGCGGATAGACGGTGCGCAGGCGTTCGAGAACGGCGATCAGGTCGGACAGTGCATCGGAAAGTGCCGTGGGGTCGGCTTCGGGGTCTGCCGCCAGGTCGTGCCAGGCGGCCGCGCGATCGGCCCCATGGAAGCCGACATGGCCACCCGAAGCGACGATCAGCGGCGTCAGCGCCGGATGCCCGGCCCAGTCGAAGGCCATGTAGGCGG
>DAIQBR010000312.1:0-1012 GCA_036781105.1 Kiloniellaceae bacterium | reverse complement strand
GTGCCAGACGCGGTCGAGGTCGCGCATCTCCTCGTTGCCGACCCAGCAGATGCGCGGATGGATGTGGGCCGGCGTCTCCTCGCGGATCAGGCGCTCGGCATAGCGCCGGAAGGCAAGGTCGTTGAAGCGTGTGGTCCAGTAGGGCAGCACGACGTGCAGGCGGAAGGAATAGGGATCCTGCTCGCCGCAGAAGGCGCAGTCCTTGGGCAGGCAGACCTGCAGGAGGCGGTCGCCGGCAAGGCGCGGACGCAGGAGGATGTGCTCGATGACGTGCAGGCCTTCGTTGTCGCAGAGCGGGCTCTGCAGCAACTCGTCGTAGCGCTGCACGATCTGCCGCGCGCGCCGCGTGGCGTCGCCCGCCGTCTCGAAGGTATCGCGGTGGGTCAGCACCGCCCCCGCGCCGTCGGTAAGGCGCAGCAGAACGGCATTCACGCCGCCGGAATCGTCAACCTCGTAGCTCTCCGCCTTGCGCAGGCGCTCGAAGATCGGCCGCGCCGCATTGCGGGCGTCACTGGGCGTGGCGAAGGTCTCCTCGGAGACGAAGAGATGCGGCCCCTCGCCTGCCTTGATGCGCACGCGGTGATTGCCGGAGCTTCCCATGGTATCGACCATGGCGGCGAAGAGCGCCGCGCAGTGGAGATCGCGGCGGGTGTAGTCCGTGATGCCGAGAAGCCGCGCTACCCGCTTCTGCAGCCCGGGAACGTTATCCGTGTCCCAGACCTCCGCCGGGTCCTCCGGGCGGTAGTTGAAGCCCTGGCTGCGCTCACGGCTCAGCACCGGTGCCTCGGCGAGGAAAGCGGCCTTGTCCTCGATCAGTTCCTGCGCCGTGCCGAGACTGTCGCCGGCGAGGCGGAAGCTCATGAGGGCGTAGTCGGCGAAACGCTCGGCGAAGCGCGCCAGCAGGTGGTCGAGGGCGCGCGAGCGGCGGTCGAGGAAGGTTTCCTCACTTTCGGTCAATCGCGCGCGGTAGAGCTCGTCGTTGACCCAGCTCGCGTCGAAGGCTTCGGGATAG
>DAIQBR010000311.1:2943-4884 GCA_036781105.1 Kiloniellaceae bacterium | reverse complement strand
CAGGCCCTCGACCTACTGGGCCGCAAGCTGCTGCGCGATCAGGGCGCCGCCATGACCCAGCTGAAAGAGGCCACTTCCGCTACGGCCAAACTGCCATCGGCGTGGTTAAACAAGGCTTAATGGGGCCTGTGGGAAAGCGGGGCAGAACCTCACTGGGCGGCCTGATCGCCGCCCTTTACGAAGGTGATGTTGAGATTCTGGGCGCCGGCGGGCGGATTGCGCGTCTCGGTCTGAAACTCCACCGAACCGCCGGCATCGAGCTCGCGCCGAGGGGTCTCGAAGGTCCATTCGGTGAGCACCGTGCCCTCGGCGTCGAGCACCTGGGCGCGCAGATCCGGCAGGGTCTGCTTGTGGTCGGAAACGTTAGAAATCGTGCCGCGCACGGTGACCACCGTCTCGCCGTCGACCACCTCGCTGGTCGGTGCCATGACGATGAGATCCAGCACCGCGTCGGCCGGTGTCACGGGAATGCCGAGCAAGGCATAGGCGTCGCCCAGCTGCGGGAAGCGCGCGACGATTCGCTCGCGCTCGAACCACGCACCCGCAGCGATACCGGCGACGAAAAGCAGCAGCAGCACCCAGCCGACGAGGACGCCACGGCCCTTTTTCTTCTGGGCCGGTGGGCGGCGGCGCGGCGGTGGCGGCACAGCGGGTTCGTCGGCAGCCGCCGCATCACGCGGGTCGTCTTCCGGCATCTGGTGCCAGCAATTGCCGCACTTGCCGCAGCGAACGACTCGCCCGCCGTAGCCGAGTTGTTCTTTTGCGACCTCAAAACGGCCTTCGCAGGCGGGGCACGTAACGATCATGGGCGACTTCTGCCCTCCAGGGACCTGTCACGTTACCCTTATATGTAGGAGGTATAGGCAAAGCAAGGCATGAGCAGGGCCCTTTACGGGACTGACTTGGCTATGCCATTTTCGCTTTCCTCTTCCGGAAAAAGGAAAATCGCACCTTGGTTCGCTTCGAGGAGGTCGTGCTGCGCTACGGAAACGGGCCGGAAATCCTGAAGCGAGTGTCCCTGCAGTTCGACCCCGGATCCTATCACTTTCTCGTCGGTGCCAGCGGCGCCGGCAAGTCGTCGCTGCTGCGCATGATGTACCTGGCGCAGCATCCGAGCGACGGCCGGGTCGCGCTGTTCGGGCGCGACGTCGCCGGCCTGTCGCGCCGCGAGACCGCCCGGCTGCGGCGGCGAATCGGCGTCGTGTTCCAGGACTTCCGCCTGCTCGACCACCTGACCGCGCGCGAGAACGTCGCCCTGCCCCTGCGCATCAGCGGCGAGGCCGGCGCGCACAGCGGCAAGGAGGTCGAGGAACTGCTGAGCTGGGTCGGCCTGGCCGACCATATGGACGCCCTGCCGCCGACCCTGTCCGGCGGCCAGCAGCAGCGTGTCGCCATCGCCCGCGCGGTGATCGGCCGGCCCAACCTGCTGCTGGCGGATGAGCCGACCGGCAACCTGGACGACCGCATGGCGGTGCGCCTGCTCTATCTCTTCGAGGAGCTGAACAAGATCGGCACCACGGTGGTCATCGCCACCCACAACGAATCCCTGGTGCAGCGCTTCCCCCACCCGGTGACGCGGCTGCGCGACGGCGCGGTCGAGAACGCCGAGGCGGCGACTCCGATCCCGCCCCCCAAGCTGCAGGGCGGGGCCTGAGGCGATGGCCGCTCAATCAAAAGCCACGGGGGCCAAGGCCCTGGGCCGCGCCCGCCGCCAGGCGGTACCGCTGGACCGCGATCCCTCCGGCCGCTACCTGCCCCTGCTGGTCGCCATCATGGTCTACCTCGCTGCCCTGGCGCTGGCCGGCGCCCTGGCGATGAACAAGCTGGCCGAGCGCTGGGACACCGGCCTCTCCGGCGCCCTCACGGTGCAGCTGCCGGCCGGGACGGCGGGCGCGGATGGCGAGTTCGCCGCCGTCATCGAGGCCCTGGGCGCCACGCCCG
>DAIQBR010000311.1:0-2892 GCA_036781105.1 Kiloniellaceae bacterium | reverse complement strand
CCTGCCGCTGCCGCGCCTCATCGCCGTCACCGTCGACGCCGCCGCGCCGCCCGATGTCGCCGCCCTGGAGGCGCGCCTGCGGGAACTGGCGCCGGGCAGCCTGATCGACGACCACCAGCGCTGGCTCGGCCGCCTGCTGGACCTCGCCCGCGCCGTCGAGGTGATGGCCCTGGTGGTGGTGCTGCTGGTGGTGCTGGCGGCCAGCATCATGGTCGCCTTCGTCACCCGCATGGGCCTGGCGGCGCACGATCAGGCCATCGAGCTGCTGCACCTGATCGGCGCGCAGGACGCCTACGTCGCGCGACAGTTCCAGGGCCATGCCCTCAGCTTCGGGTTGCGCGGCGGCATCCTCGGGGTGCTGCTGGCGCTGCCGACGCTGTACCTGGCGCGCGTGCTGCTGCAGCGCATCGACAGCGGCCTGCTGCCGGAGCTGACCCTGCGGCCGCACGAATGGTCGCTGTTCATCCTGCTGCCGGTGGCCGCCGCCCTGGTCACCATGCTGACGGCCCGCGTCACGGTGCTGCGCACCCTGGCGCGGCTGCCCTAGGAGGCGGCCCCATGCGCGCGCGCAAACTGCGCCAGGAACGCGGCGGCCCCGCCCTGCGCGGCTGGCGCCGCCTGAGGCGCCTGGCGGTCATCGCCGGCGCGCTCGTCCTCTGCTACGTCCTCGGCTTCTTCTGGTTCGCCACCCTGCTGCCGACCGCCGTCGCCGACGCCGAGCAGCGCACCGACGCCATCGTGGTGCTGACCGGCGGCAGCGACCGCCTCGCCGTGGCGCTCGACCTGCTGAGCGCCGAGAAGGCCGGGAAGCTGTTCGTCTCCGGCGTCTACCACGGCGTCGACGTGCGCCAGCTGCTCGACCTCTCGCAGCATTCGCCGATCTCTCCTGCTGCGTCGTGCTGGGCTACGAGGCCGACAACACCCGCGGCAACGCCATCGAGACGGCGGCCTGGATGAAACAGCAGGGCTATGGCTCGCTGCGCCTGGTGACCGCCACCTATCACATGCCGCGCTCGCTGCTGGAACTGCGCCGCGTGATGCCCGGCATCGAGATCGTGCCGCACCCGGTGTTCACCGAGACCTTCAAGCGCGAGGACTGGTGGCTGTGGCCGGGCAGCAGCACGCTGCTGATCACCGAGTACACCAAGTACCTGGTCGCCCTGGCGCGCGGACCGCTGGACCCGCTGCTGAACCGCCTGTCGGGAGCGCCGGGCAGATGACCGCACTGAGGTCGCTGCTGTTCAACGCCGTGTTCTACGGCTGGACCGCGGTCATCGTGGTGGCCGGCCTGCCGCTGCTGCTCGCCCCGCGCATCGCCATGTACTACCTGGGCCGCGCCTGGGCGCATCCCATCCTCTGCGCGCTCGCCGTCATCTGCGGCCTGCGCCACGAGGTGCGCGGCCGCGAGAACCTGCCCGAGGGGGCGGTGCTGATCGCCGCCAAGCACCAGTCGGCCTGGGACACCATCATCTTCTCCATCCTGCTGTGGGACCACAGCTTCGTGCTGAAGAAGGAACTGCTGCGCATCCCCCTCTTCGGCCTCCTGCTGTGGCGGGCCGGCCTCATCCCGGTCGACCGCAGCGGCGGCGCCGGCGCGCTGAAGAAGATGGTGGCCGACGCGAAACAGGCCGCCGCGGCCGGGCGCCCCATCGTGATCTTCCCCGATGGCACCCGGGTGGCGCCCGACGCCCACCGCCCCTACCAGCCGGGCGTGGCGGCGCTCTACGGCCAGCTCGGCATTCCGGTGGTGCCCTGCGCCCTGAACTCCGGGCTGTTCTGGGGGCGGCGCAGCTTCGCCAAGCGGCCCGGCACCATCGTGCTTGAGTTCCTGCCGGCCATCGCCCCCGGCAAGCCGCGCAAGGTCTTCCTGGCCGAACTGGAACAGGCCATCGAGGGCCGCAGCCGCGCCCTGGCGCAGAGCGGGGCGGCGGAAAATCCCTCCGGGCACAAGCCCTTGCCCCAAAAATAGCTGTGCGCAGATTTGTGGACAGGCCGCAATTCGCTGGGGAATGCCCCGGAATCCCTCTTGCAAAACGCGATTCCCAAGGCGACTCCGGACGCGCGAAACGAAGCGGGAACACCGGCTTGACCACCCCCGGGGCCGGGCCTATCGTCGGGCGAGCTTTTCCGCCGAATATCGATTGCGCCGCGGCGCCGGAGCGCCCCTGGAAGGCTGGTAAATGACCAAGCTGACAGCCCTTTCCCAGGAAATCTGGGATATGAAATACCGCCTGAAGACGGCGTCGGGCGAGCCTGTGGATAAAACCATCGAGGCGAGCTGGCGGCGCATGGCGCGCGCCCTGGCCGCCGCCGAGCCCGCAGACGGTTCCGGCGGCGATTCCGGGGGCCCGGGCCGCAAGGCCGTGGAATCGCAGTTCTTTCGTGCCCTGGAGGGTTTCCGCTTCCTGCCCGCCGGGCGGATCCAGGCCGGCGCCGGGACCGAGCGCAAGGTCACCCTGTTCAACTGCTTCGTCATGGGCACCATCCCCGACGACATGGGCGGCATCTTCGAGCATCTGAAGGAAGCCGCCCTGACCATGCAGCAGGGCGGCGGCATCGGCTACGACTTCTCCACCCTCAGGCCCAAGGGCGCGGTGGTGCACGGCATCGGCGCCGACGCCTCGGGCCCGCTCAGCTTCATGGACGTGTGGGACGCCATGTGCCGCACCATCATGTCGGCCGGTTCGCGCCGCGGCGCCATGATGGCGACGCTGACCTGCGATCACCCGGATATCGAGGCCTTCGTCACCGCCAAGCAGGAGCCGGGACGGCTCTCCATGTTCAATCTCTCGGTGCTGGTGAGCGACGCCTTCATGCAGGCGGTGCGCGAGGACCAGCCCTGGGACCTCACCTTCGGCGGCACGGTCTACCGCTCGGTGCAGGCGCGCGAGC
>DAIQBR010000310.1:0-4928 GCA_036781105.1 Kiloniellaceae bacterium | reverse complement strand
GCGGCCGGCGCTGCAACGCGTCTGCGCCCTGGTCCGCCCAGCGCGGCCGCGATCGATCATCTCGACACGGTGCTGGCCTGGCTGCCGCTGGCCGCCGGACGCGATCCCAAGCGCGCCAAGCGCCCCAAGCGCGAGATCGCCGTGCTGTTCGGCCTCGCCTGTGGCCTGCGGGTGGCGCAGCTGCAGCGCGGGCTGGGCTGCGGCCGGCGCACCATCTATGACCTGCGCGACAGGGGCGTGGCGCGGATCTGCGGGGCGCTGCGCGAGCGCAGCGCCTACTGCCGGCGGCTGCCGTGAAACGATGTGCGCGGTGATGGTGAGCGGCGCGGCGTCAGTTCGCGTGGACCTGGCGGGGCCGGTAGCGTCCGTCCTCGAGGCCCTCGAAGAATTCATCGACCTGCGGGTGACCGACGGCGGCGCCGCTTTCGTCGACCACCAGGTTCTGCTCCGAGACGTAGGCGACGTAAGCCGTCTCCTCGTTCTCGGCGAGCAGGTGATAGTAGGGCTGGTCCTTGGCCGGCCGGATCGCCTCCGGAATCGCTTCCCACCACTCGTCGGTGTTCGCGAAGGTGGGGTCGACGTCGAAGATCACACCGCGAAAGGGAAAGAAGCGGTGACGGACGATCTGACCGATCTGGAATTTGGCCGTTCTCATGAAACGACAGCCTCGCATTCAACGACGGATCCGGCAACGCCTGGCCGGTATTTGTTTCCAATTACACATATGCGCGCCCGGCGGAGGGAAACAAGTCCGCTCTCGGCGGCCGGCGCCGTAGCGACGGCAAAAATATCGCTTCGAAGTCGCCGCAAAAGTGCGGGAAATTGTATTTAAGTAATACATTAGAAAACATCTATAAGTAGCTATTATTAAATAGATAAATAATTATCCGAAAAAGCCTGAAATCTTGCCGGGGACGACCGCGGTCCGCGGCGCGGGCGGCGCCTGCTTCGGTGCCCGCCCACTTAAGGCTTTGTTAAACGGAAAAGCGTCGAATCGTCCTTCAGGAGGATCAGGACTCGCAGCGTTTATGCGGCGCTGCGTGCCTCCCATGAGAGGAATGCGATGTTCACGCGAGGAGCAGTTTACCGGGCAGGTTCCGCCTGCCTCAGGAGCGTTGCGTCTGCCCTGCAGTGGGTGTTCAACCCGCTGCGGCCGATGCTGCGATTCCTCGCTGCGCCGCTGCGCTGCGAGCGCGGCAGCGCGCTGATCGAGTTCGGCCTGGTCGGGCCGCCCTTCCTGCTGGTGCTGGCCGGCACCGTGGAACTCTCGGCCATGTTTTTCGCCTCGAGCATCATCGAGGGCGCTACGAAAGATGTCGCCCGCCAGATCCGCACCGGGCAGATCCAGACCTCGGCCGATCCGATGGCGACCTTCCAGGCCAATCTCTGCGATGCGCTGCTGAACGTGATCGACTGTAACGAGGTGAAGTTCCACGTACAGACCTTCGGCAATTTCCAGGCGGTGAGCATGCCGGTGGAGATCGACGAAGACGGCGAGGTCACCAGCACCGGCTTCGCGCCCGGCGGCGCCGAGCAGGTCACGGTGGTGCGCGCCATGTACCGCTGGGAATTCATGACGCCGCTGATCGGCAACCTGATTCCGGCCGGCCCGGGCGGTCACCTGCTGATCTCCACGGTCGCCTTCCAGAACGAGCCTTACCTGTGATGACGGCGCGCCCCAACATCCTGCGCGACGAGCGCGGCAGCGCGGCGGTCGACATGATCGTCGTTCTCCCGATCATGCTGATGGTCTTCATCGGCGTGGTCGAGATGACCAGCGTGCTGCGCCTGGACCGCAAGGTGGTGGCGGCGGCACAGACCACGGCCGACCTGATCACCCAGCGCCGCGAGGTCAGCACCGCCGACCTCAACGACATTCTGCGCGCGGCCGAGCTGATCCTGGAGCCCTATCCGCCTTCCGGCCACACGGTCGGCATCGTCGGTGTCGAATACGACGAGAATGACGCGCCGCAGATTCTTTGGAGCCAGAGCAAGAACGGCGGCAGCGTGCCCGAAGCGCTGGTCGTTGCCGTCGGCCTGGGCACCGAGGGGGAAGGCGTCGTCGTGGTCCGCGTGACCTACGCCTACACCCCGGTATTTTTCGATTTCCTCATAAGCCCGATGACTCTGGAAGAGACGACGGTGCTGCGCCCGCGGCGCAGCGCGGTCGTGGAAGGCCCATGAGCGTCGGGGCCCGAGAGCGTAAGAGCCCGGGAAGGGATGGAGAGACGGAGATGCGAAGCATAGCGGAAACTGCCCGCGCGGCCCTGCGCCGCAGCGGAAGAGGGATCGGAGGATCCGTCTCGCTGGCCCGGCAGCAGTGGTCGCGATTCTGCGCCGACACCCGCGGCAACCTGATGGTCATGCTGGGCTTTGCCGCCGTCGGCTTGGTCGGCTGCGTGGGCATCGCCGTGGATACCTCGGTGGCCTACAACGTGCGTTCCAAGATGGCGGCGGCGGTGGACGCCGCGGCCCTGGCCGGCGCGCGCGCCTGGGCCAGCCCGAACCGCGATGCCGACATCCAGAACTTCTTCAGCGCAAACTTCCAGGCGGGCTACATGGGCTCCACCGTCGAGCCGGTGGCCATCGTGGTGAACTCCCAGGACCGCACCGTCACCGTCACGGCACGGGCCACCATTCCGACCTTCTTCATGGGCGTGCTGGGCACCGATTCCATCGACATCGAGGCGAGTGCTCAGGCGACGCTGTCGTCGCGCGACGTCGAGGTGGCACTGGTGCTGGACGTCACCGGTTCGATGGCCAGCTCCAACAGGATCAACGACCTGAAATCGGCGTCTCACGAGCTGATCGACATCGTGGTGCAGGATCTGCAGGACCCCTTCAGGTCGCGGGTCGCCATCGTGCCCTACTCGAACGGCGTCAACGTCGGCAGCTTTGCCGACGCGGTGCGCGGCCCCATCACCGCCGGCGCCACCTGCGAGTATCCCGCGGCGCCGACCTGCGAGACCTACCGGTTCAGGCGCGCCGACAACAACAACTGGACCGAGCACGACGTCAGCACCTGCGTGACGCCACGCACGGGGCCGCATGCCTATACCGACGCGGCGCCGATCACGGCACCGATGCCGCCCAATTTCCCGCCGCCGGGTAGCTATAACCCCTGTCCTTCGGCGATGATCATCCCGCTGTCGGACAACAAGACGACGCTGCATGCGGCGATCGAAACACTGACCACGGGCGGTTCGACCGCCGGGCAGATCGGCGTCGCCTGGGGCTGGTACATGCTGGCGCCCAACTTCAGCTATCTGTGGCCGGTCAACAACCAGCCGATGAACTACAACGAAGTCCACCTGGGCCAGGAGGTCATGAAGGTGGTCATCATCATGACCGACGGCGACTTCAACTCGCGCTACAACAGCGGTGTGCTGGCGAAGGATTCCGGCAGCGGTTCGGGCAGCGGCCAGTACAAGATCAACGAGAACTCCCACAACGGGAGTACCTACACCCAGTCGGAGACGCTGTGCGCAGCGATGAAGGCCGAGGGGGTCATCGTCTACACGGTCGGTCTCGCCATCAGCGGGTCGACCAACGTCACCAACCTGATGAACAACTGTGCCTCGTCGCCGCAGCACGTCTACCTGCCGAGTACGGGCACCGAGCTGAAGCAGGCCTTCCGCGCCATCGCCAACGAGGTCGCCAAGCTGCGTATCTCGATGTAAGGGCAGCAAAAAGAAACTTGCGGAAATCGCAATTTTTCTGTTGCACAGCCCGCACGGTTTGGTCATGATCTGAGCCTAGGGTCGGCGAGGTGGCGGCGCGGTGAGCGCCCCTCCGCCGGCCCTAAGTTTTTCCCGCATCCTTTCCCTTTCAATCCGACAGGCAGGACCCGACGCGATGGCGAAGCGACGCCCCGCGGCGTCCGCGGCCGCACCCTCGCAGGAGGCGGCGGCCGCGCTGTCGCCGCTCGACTACATGCTGCAGATCCTGCGCGACCCCGAGGCGAGCCCGGGCGAGCGGCGCTGGGCGGCGGAGAAGGCGGCGCCCTACCTTCATCCGCGCCTGCAGAGCGTCGAGCACGGCGGCGAGGTGAAGCTCAGCCACGAGGACGCGCTGGAGGCGCTGAAGTGACGGGGCGGCGCGCGCGTCCCAGCGAAACCGAAATCCGCCAGCGCCTGAAGGACGACCTGCCGCACTACGCGGCGAAGTGCCTGAGGATCCGCAGCAAGGACGGCAGGGTGGTGCCGCTGAAGCTGAACGCGGTGCAGCGCTTCATCCACGACCGGCTGGAGGCGCAGAAGCACGAGACCGGCCGGGTGCGGGCGCTGATCCTGAAGGCGCGCCAGCCCGGCGTCTCCACCTACGTGGCGGCGCGCTTCTACTGGAAGGTAACGCACGGGCGCGGACGGCGCGCCTTCATCCTGACTCACCGCGACCAGGCGACGGCCAACCTCTTCGCCATCGCCAAGCGCTTCCACGACGCCGCGCCCGCCCTGGTGAAACCGGTGACCAAGGCAAACAGCGCCAAGGAACTCACCTTCGGGCGGCTGGACTCGGGTTACCAGGTCGGCACGGCGAAGGCCGCCGGTGTCGGCCGCTCCGACACCATCCAGTTCTTCCACGGTTCGGAAGTCGCGCACTGGAGCCAGGCCGAGGCCCATGCCGCCGGCGCGCTGCAGGCGGTGCCCGGCGTCGCCGGCACGGAGATCGTGCTGGAGAGCACCGCCAACGGAGTCGGCGGGCTGTTCTACAACATGTGGCAGGCGGCGCTGCGCGGGGAAGGGGACTACCAGGCGATCTTCATCCCCTGGTTCCTGCACGACGAATACCGCAGCACGCCGCCGCGCAAGTGGCGGCGCCCGATCGCCTGCGCCAACTACGCGGCGCTGCACCACCTGACGCCGGCGCAGGCGCAGTGGGCCTGGACGAAGAACGCCGAACTGGCGGCGGCCGGCGGCGCGCCCGGCGAC
>DAIQBR010000309.1:0-4967 GCA_036781105.1 Kiloniellaceae bacterium | reverse complement strand
GTCGCCGCCGGGGCCGCGGATCGTGTCGCCGCGGACCAAGCTGTCATATTGCTCCCAGATCCAGCGCCGGGAGGAGAGGTTGGGCCCGCCCAGCAGCTTCAGCAGCGCGGCGCCAGCGTCGCGGCCGGCGTCGATCCGCGCCGGTTCGAACTTCGGACGGGGCGCCGGAATATCGTAGGGCCGGTCGTACTCGGGCGAGGCCGCGGAGAGCGGCGCGATCGGCAGGTCGCCGGCCACCTCGCCATGCCACAGCAGGCGCATGCGCCCTGTGTCGGTCAACCGGCCGATGATGGCGAAATCCAGGCCCCACTTGGCGAAGATCGCCTCGGCCTCCGCCTCGCGACCGGGCTTCAGCACCATCAGCATGCGCTCCTGGCTTTCGGAGAGCATGAGTTCATAGGGCGTCATGCCCGTCTCGCGCATCGGCACGGCGTCGAGCTGGAGGTCGAGGCCGAGCCCGCCCTTGCCGGCCATCTCGAACGAGGAGGACGTGAGGCCCGCCGCGCCCATGTCCTGGATCGCGACGATGGCGTCCGTCGCCATCAGCTCGAGGCAGGCTTCGATCAGCAGCTTCTCGGCAAAGGGGTCGCCGACCTGCACCGTCGGGCGCTTGGCTTCCGACTCGTCGTCGAATTCGGCCGAGGCCATCGAGGCGCCGTGGATGCCGTCCCGCCCGGTCTTGGAGCCGACATAGACGACCGGATTGCCGACGCCCGCAGCGGCCGAATAGAAGATGCGGTCCGCCGGCGCGACGCCGACCGTCATGGCGTTGACCAGGATGTTGCCGTTGTAGGCCGCGTCGAATTCGCACTCGCCGCCGACCGTCGGCACGCCGACGCAGTTGCCGTAGCCGCCGATCCCGGCGACGACGCCGGCGACGAGGCTCCGGGTCTTCGGATGATCCGGCGCGCCGAAGCGCAGCGCGTTCAGATTGGCGACCGGCCGCGCGCCCATGGTGAAGACGTCGCGCAGGATGCCGCCGACGCCGGTCGCCGCGCCCTGGTAGGGCTCGATGAAGCTCGGGTGGTTGTGGCTCTCCATCTTGAAGATGGCGGCGAGACCTTCGCCGATGTCGATCACGCCGGCGTTCTCGCCCGGCCCCTTGATCACCTGCGGGCCCTTGGTGGGCAGGGTCTTCAGCCACTTCTTGGACGACTTGTAGGAGCAGTGCTCTGACCACATGACCGAAAAGATGCCAAGCTCCAGCAGGTTCGGCTCGCGGCCCATGATGTCGAGAATGAGCGCGTATTCCTGATCGTTGAGGCCGTGCTCGCGCACGACCTCCGGCGTTACGGGGCGTTCGTTTAAGGCCGCAGAACTCACGAAAGCGCCTCCACCAGGCCGTCGAAGAAGGGCCGCCCGTCGGTGCCGCCCAGCTTCGGGTCGGCGAGGCGTTCGGGGTGCGGCATGAGGCCCAGCACCGTCTTGGTTGCGTTGTAGACGCCGGCGATGTTGCGCTGCGAGCCGTTGGGGTTGGCGTCGTCGCGCACGTCGCCCTCTGCATTGCAGTAGCGGAAGGCGATCTGGCCGCGCTCTTCCAGGGCATTCAGCGTGTCGTCGTCGGCGTAGTAGTTGCCGTCGTGATGGGCGACGGGCACGCGGATCGCCTGGCCCTGCTCGTACTTAGCGGTGAACAGGCTCTGGCTGGTCTCCACCTTGATGTTCACGTCGCGGCAGACGAAGCGCAGGTCGGCGTTGCGCATGAGGACGCCGGGCACCAGGCCGCACTCGGTCAGCATCTGGAAGCCGTTGCAGATGCCGAGCACCGCGACGCCCTTGTTGGCGCGGGCGACCACTTCCTTCATCACCGGCGAATTCGCCGCCATGGCGCCGCAGCGCAGGTAGTCGCCGTAGGAGAAGCCGCCCGGCAGCACGATGAGGTCGACTTTTTCGAAGTCGCTGTCCTTGTGCCAGACCATGACGGGTTCGGATCCCATGGACTGTCTGAGGGCGACCTGGACGTCGCGATCGCAGTTGGAACCCGGAAAGACGATGACCGCGGCCTTCATGCGCGCTCTCCCTGGAAAGAAAACGCTCCCTGGCGGGAGCGGGTCAGCCATTCAGCTCGTGGGCGTTCAACTCGATGGCGTAGTTTTCGATGACCGTGTTGGCCAGCAGCTTCTCGCACATGGCCTCGACCTCGGCGCGGGCCTTGGCGGGGTCGCTCTCGGCCAGCGAGAACTCGATGACCTTGCCCTGGCGCACATCGTTCACCCCGCCGAAGCCGAGGGCGGCGAGGGCGTGTTCGATGGCCTTGCCTTGGGGGTCGAGGACGCCGTTCTTCAGGGTGACGTGGACTCTTGCCTTCATGGGAGGGCCTTCATGGGAGAGGTGCTTTCATCGGGGGCCTTCATGGGACCTGGAGGGCGCCGACTCGGGGGCTCGAAATTGGCCGGACCTTAGCCCCGCCCGGGGGGCAAGACAAGCCGCACACATGCGGAAATCGGGCCGAATCGGCTCCCCCGGCCGCCCGCTAGAGCCAGCGCCGGACGTGCGACTTGTAGCTGCGGTATGGCGCGCCGAAGCGGCGCTCCAGGTAGCGTTCCTCGCGGCGGATGACGCCGAATTCCATGACCAGGATCACGGCGGGGAACAGGGCGAGGGCGCCCGGGCTCGCCGTGGCGCAGACCACCCCGAGGTAGATCAGCGCCATGCCGAGGTAGATGGGGTTGCGGCTGCGCCGGTAGGGCCCCTCGGTGACCAGGGCGGTCGTCGGGCGGTGCGGCGGCAGCGGCGTGCCGGCGCCGATGAAGCGGCCGCCGGCCCAGAGGATCAGAAGCAGGCCGGACACGCCGAAGGCGCCGCCCAGCCACAGCCCGCCCGCGGCGCTGCCCTGCGGCAGCGG
This sequence comes from Kiloniellaceae bacterium, assembly GCA_036781105.1. Lineage (GTDB taxonomy): Bacteria > Pseudomonadota > Alphaproteobacteria > Kiloniellales > Kiloniellaceae > Pelagibius. Next base: position 2,122 of record DAIQBR010000309.1, on the reverse strand, counting down.
CGCCAGGGCGAAAAGCCAGTCGGCGCCGAGGCCGAGGATCAGCCCGGCGAAATAGACCAGCGGCGGGGGACAGACGACCCCCGCCGTTTCCCGTTCTGAGCCGGTATCTGTCTGCATTGGCGCTGCGGTCAAGCGTCCCCAGGGGTCAGTCCGGGTTGATCTCGGTGATCTTGCTGCCCTCGATGGTGAGGCCGGCCATCAGGCCCTTCTGGTCGAAGAAGAAGACGTAGATGTTTTTCCGGGCCGAAGTCGTGGTCAGCGACGCCGCGGCGCCCTTTTCGACCACCACCACGTTGGGGGCGGTGCCGATCTCCCAGCCGTCGCTGTTGTCGAGGTAGCTGAGCGAGCCGTCATCCATGAAGAACACGGCATAGCCGAAGGTCGTCAGCCCGGCCTGCAGGCCGAAGGACGCGGCGGCGGTGCTGTAGTACTGCACCACGTTATCGTTCTTGAACAGCGCGCCCTCGCCGTACTGGCCGCCGAAGATCAGGCCGCCTTTCAGGATCTTGGGGAACACCAGGATCGCCGCGGCGTCGCCGGCGATCTTGTCGGCCGGGATGGAGTTCTTGCGCAGCAGGGCCAGCGCCTCGCGGGAATGCTGTTCGATGGTCGCGGCTTTTTCGGCCCGCGCCGGGGCGGGATCGAAACTCACCGCGGCCACGAGCGCTGCGAGAACAGCGAGAAGCACCGGAAACCGCATTTTCATCAAATATCTCCTGTCGGTTCTTGAGACCTGACGTGATTGGCGACCCAGCGAGTCGCGGGAAATTTGCCGGGACAGTCTAACGCATCGGAGGAAAGCCGCCACAGCGCGAAGGGCAGTCAGCGGCACCCTTCCGGGCGGCGCCGGCCGTCTCCGCAGAGGTATTCTACCGCTCCGCGGGGAAAACCGCTGTGACCTAAGATAGCTTCCCGGCAGGCGGGGAAACCTGCGGCGCAGGCTCTACTGAAGAAGCCGGGGGCCCTTGATGTCGACCGGGCCGGCCTCCGGCAGCACGCCGAGGCGGCGGGCGACCTCCTGATAGGCCTCCTCGACGCCGCCCATGTCGCGGCGGAAGCGGTCCTTGTCCATCTTCTCGTTGGTGGTCACGTCCCACAGGCGGCAGGAATCCGGGCTGATCTCGTCGGCCAGCACGATGCGCATCTCTTCCTCTTCCCAGAGGCGGCCGAACTCCAGCTTGAAGTCGACCAGCTTGATGCCGACGCCGAGAAACAGGCCGGTGAGGAAGTCGTTGGTGCGCAGGGCGTACTGCAGCATCTCGTCGAGATCCTGGGTGTTGGCCCAGCCGAAAGCGGTGACGTGCTCCTCGGAGACCATGGGGTCGCCCAGCTCGTCGTTCTTGTAGTAGTACTCGACGATGGAGCGCGGCAGCGGCGCGCCTTCCTCCAGGCCGAGACGCTTCGACAGCGAGCCGGCGGCGACGTTGCGCACCACCACCTCGAGCGGAATGATCTCGACCTCACGCACCAGTTGCTCGCGCATGTTGAGACGGCGCACGAAGTGGGTCGGCACGCCGATGCTCTCCAGCCGCGTCATCAGGTATTCCGAGATGCGGTTGTTGAGCACGCCCTTGCCGGTGATGATGCCCTTCTTCTGGTTGTTGAAGGCGGTGGCGTCGTCCTTGAAATACTGGACGAGCGTTCCCGGCTCCGGTCCTTCGAAGAGCACCTTGGCCTTGCCTTCGTAGATCTGTCTGCGTCGCATCTTTGCACCTGAAATCGAGCGCCGCCGGCTGGCGGCCGGCAGCGAGTGGGTATTATTTCCCATTTAGCGGAGGAGCCCAGAAGCCGCCCCGCAGGCTCCCCGCGGCAGTGAGGCCCTGGAGGAGAGCCTCGTGATATAGCAGGTGAAGGGGGGCAAAACAATGACGCCCACCGGCCCCGGCGGCCTCCCGGCAACTCATTGGAAAGCCTATATTTTCGGGGGGCCTTCAGGGCGCCTGGAGGGTCTCCAGGGGGGCGAAGGCATGGCGGTCCGGGCGGCCGGGCGCGAACAGCCAGACGGGCCGCCGGGGCGCCCCAGCGAGCACCGGGGAGAGCCCTGGGGAGAGCCCGGAAGGGAGCCCCGGCGCGGGCCCCTGGGCCGGCGCCGGCAGCGCCAGCAGGGAGGCGCAGACGGTCT
>DAIQBR010000308.1:4727-4980 GCA_036781105.1 Kiloniellaceae bacterium | reverse complement strand
GCCGATCAGCGGGCCACCGTCGGGGATCATCGGCCTGAGCCCGGTCCAGAACTTCACCTCCGTCAGGTCGCCGCCCTTGGGGAAGAGATCCTGCACGATGTGGAACAGCATGGCGCAGCGGCCGTGCGAGAGATGGAGGTTGTAGCCGGTCAGCTCCGCGGTGCCCGCCGCGCGGATGCGGTCGCCCAGGCGGGTGATCGCCACCTTCGACTTCTCGTCCATCATGGTGGAGACCGGCGCGCCGTCCTCGTCG
>DAIQBR010000308.1:270-4685 GCA_036781105.1 Kiloniellaceae bacterium | reverse complement strand
GGGTAGACCTGGGTGCGGATGCCGTGCGGGCGCACCAGATGCGGCGTGTAGCTGCCGAGCGCCGCGACGTAAGCGTCCGCGGTCTCCTCTCCATTGCTGGTGACGACATGGCGGACCCGGGTGCCCTCGACGGCGAGGCGCTTGATCTTCGTCTCGTACTTGAAGGTGACGCCCAGGTCCGCGGCCATCTCGGCGAGGCGGCTGGTGAAGAGGAAGCAGTCGCCGGTCTCGTCGCCCTTCAGCAGCAGGCCGCCGGCAACCTTCTCGGCGACATGCTTCAGCGCCGGCTCCTGGCCGACACAGCCGGAGCGGTCCAGCAGGGCATGGTCGATGCCGAACTCCTTCAGGATCTCGATGTCCTTGGCGGCGTCGTCCAGGCCTTTCTGGTCGCGGAACATCTGCAATGTGCCGCGGCAGCGCTCGTCGTAGGCGATGCCGGTATCGCGGCGCAGTTCCTCCAGGCAGTCGCGGCTGTAGGTCGCGACCCGCAGCATGCGTGACTTGTTGATGCGATAGGACTGCAGGTTGCAGTTCTTCAGCATGCGATAGAGCCAGCGGAACATGAAGATGTCGATGCGCGGACGGATTACCAGCGGCGAATGCTTGTGCAGCATCCACTTGATCGCCTTCAGCGGCATGCCGGGGCCGGCCCAGGGCGAGGAATAGCCCGGCGAGACCTCGCCGGCATTGGCGAAGCTGGTCTCCATGGCCGGCGAGGGCTGGCGGTCGATGACCACCACCTCGTGGCCGGCCCTGGCGAGATAGTAGGCGGTCGAGACGCCGACGATCCCGCTGCCGAGTACGACTACCTTCATGCTGGGACTGCCCCTCCCCCGCGCCTCCCGATCCCCGGCGCTTTCGGGCGTGCTAGCGAATGGCTGCGACGGCCTCGTCTTCTTCCGCCTCGCCCTTCAGCGGCAGGCCGCGTTCCTTGCGCGGCGTGCGGCCGAAGAAATCCCGGTAGCACTTGGAGAAGTGCGAGGCCGAAACGAATCCGCAGGCCAGCGCCACATCGATCACCGACATATTGGTCTGCAGCAGCAGCAGGCGGGCCTTGTTGAGCCGCAGTTCCAGGTAATAGCGCGCCGGCGAACGGTTCAGGTACTTGCGGAACAGGCGCTCCAGCTGCCGGGTCGAGAGGTCGGCGCCGCGCGCCAGCTCGCTGCGGCTGAGCGGCTCCTCCAGGTTCTGCTCCATGGTGCCGATGACGGCCAGCAGCTTGGGGTGGCGCACGCCGAGGCGGGCCGGCAGCGAGATACGCTGGCGGTCGTGCTGGTCGCGGATGCGCTCGTGCATGAACTGGTCGGCCACGCTGGCGGCCAGTTCGTGGCCGTGCTGGCGGGCAATCACGTTCAGCATCATGTCGATGGCCGCGGTTCCGCCGGAACAGGTGAAGCGGTTGCGGTCGATCTCGAAGAGCTCGCTGGTCACCTCGATGTCGGGGAAATCCTCGCAGAATCCGGCCAGGTTCTCCCAGTGGATAGTGCAGCGATGGCCGTCGAGCAGTCCCGCCTTGGCCAGGACGTAGCTGCCGGTGCAGATGGCGCCGAGGTCGGCACCGCGGCGGTCCGCCTTGCGCAGCCAGCCGGTCAGGCCGCGGATATTCACGGTGTGGACATCGATGCCGCCGCAGATCACCAGGGTGCTGCAGTTTTCCGCGACCGTCAGGTCGCCGGCGACGTTCAGCTCGACGCCGTTGGAGGCGGCGGCCGGCAGGCCGTCCATGGAGACCAGCGTCCAGTGGTAGAGCTCGCGCCCGCTCATGCGGTTGGCGAGGCGAAAGGATTCGACCAGGCCCGAAAAGGGGAGGAAGGAGAACCGCGGCAAGAGGATCAGCGCGATACGCTGCGGCAGCTCTCTGGGGACAGTTCCGAACATGGGGCTGGGCGGCTCTCGGAGACCGATGGAAATACCGATTCAGCGACTTTGGCATATCTGCCGGTGTCGCGAACAGAGAATTTTCCGCCGGGAAAGCGCGAGCCCCAAGCCCCCCAATCGAGTGCCCTTGGCGCCTGTCGGGGTGGGTCCGACGCGGCTGAAATCGCCATCGGATTCGGGGCGCCGTTGCCATTCCGAAGGACGGCTGTCAGCATGGTTAACGGGAGGCGTCCGGCCTCTTCGGGCCGCGGCACGGAGAGGCAGGGCGACGAGTGCGAGATCCGCAAAGGGGTCATCCAGGGGAATCGTCACGCGCATGATGCCGCGCTATTCAGTCTTCAGCCTGCTGCGCACCGCCTTCAGCTACCACGAGAACTGGCAGCAGGCCTGGCAGGCGGCCGAGCCCAAGCCGCGCTATGACGTGGTCATCGTCGGGGGCGGCGGCCACGGCCTCGCGACCGCCTACTACCTGGCCAAGCTGCACGGCATTACGAATGTCGCCGTGGTTGAGCGGGGCTGGCTGGGCGGCGGCAACACCGGGCGCAACACCACCATCGTGCGCTCCAACTATCTCTGGGACCAGTCGGCAGCGCTGTATGAGCATGCGCTGAAGCTGTGGGAGGGCCTGTCCCAGGATCTCAACTACAACGTCATGTTCTCGCAGCGTGGCGTGCTGAACCTGGCGCACAACCAGCACGACCTGCGCGAGACCTGGCGGCGGGTGAGCGCCAACCGGCTGAACGGCGTCGACTCGGAGTTCCTCAACGCGCAGCAGGTGAAGGAGATGGTGCCGGCCATCGACCTGCGCGCCGGCGGGCGCTATCCGGTGCTGGGCGCGAGCCTGCAGCGCCGCGGCGGCACCGCGCGCCACGATGCCGTCGCCTGGGGCTATGCCCGCGCCGCCTCTGCGCTGGGTGTCGACATTATCCAGGAATGCCCGGTCACCGGCTTCCGCATCGACGGCGGTAAGGTGACCGGCGTCGAGACCGGCAAAGGCTTCATCGAAGCCGGCAAGGTCGGCCTCGTCACCGCCGGGCATTCCAGCGTCATGGCCAACATGGCCGGCTTCCGCCTGCCGGTGCAGTCGGTGCCGCTGCAGGCGCTGGTGTCCGAGCCGGTGAAGCCGATCCTCGACACCGTGGTGATGTCCGGTGCCGTGCACGCCTACGTCAGCCAGTCCGACAAGGGCGAACTGGTGATCGGCGCCGGCGTCGACGGCTACATCGGCTACGGCCAGCGCGGGTCCATGCAGGTCACCGAAGAGACGCTGGCGGCGATCTGCGAGCTGTTCCCGCTTTTCCGCCGCATGCGCATGCTGCGCCAGTGGGGCGGCATCGTCGACGTCTGCCCGGACGCCAGCCCGATCCTCTCCAAGACGCCGGTGCAGAACCTCTACCTGAACTGCGGCTGGGGCACCGGCGGCTTCAAGGCGACGCCGGGCTCCGGCTGGGCCTTCGCGCACACCATCGCCAAGGACGCGCCGCACGAGCTGAACGCCGCCTTCTCGCTGGACCGCTTCCGCAGCGGCTTCCTCATCGACGAGCACGGCGCGGCCGCCGTGGCGCACTAGGGACAAGACGACGCCATGCTCCTGATCACCTGTCCCCACTGCGGTCCGCGCGCCGAGAGCGAGTTCCACAACGGCGGCGAAGCGCATATCGAGCGGCCCAAGGACCCGGCCGGCCTGAGCGATGCCGAGTGGGCGGAGTTCGTCTTCCTGCGCGACAACATCAAGGGGATCGTGCTGGAGCGCTGGCACCACACCAACGGCTGCCGGCGCTGGTTCAACGCCGCGCGCGATTCGGTGACCTACGAGATCCTCGCCGTCTATCCCATGGGGTCGCCGCCGCCGGCGCTCGACCCGCGCCGCTACGTCTGAGGAGGAACCGGGACGTGGCCGGACACATGCGCCTTCCCCAGGGCGGTCTCGTGGATCGGGACCAGACCCTGACATTCAGCTTCAACGGCAAGAGCTACATGGGCCTGGCCGGCGACAGCCTGGCCTCGGCACTGCTCGCCAACGAGGTCCACCTGGTCGGCCGCAGCTTCAAGTACCACCGCCCGCGCGGCATCGTCACCGCCGGCGCGGAGGAGCCCAATGCCCTGATGCAGGTCGGCGAGGACCCGCGTACCGAGCCGAACCTCAAGGCCCCGCAGGTCGAGCTGGTCGACGGCTTGGCGGCGCGCGCGCAGAACGCCTGGCCTTCGGTGGAGTTCGACATCGGCGCGGTGAACGGCCTGGTCTCCCGCTTCCTGCCGGCCGGCTTCTACTACAAGACCTTCATGTGGCCGGCCAGCGCCTGGAAGACCTACGAGCACTACATCCGCCGCGCCGCCGGGCTGGGGGTTTCACCGCGCGAGCGCGACCCCGACCACTATGACAAGACCTATGCGCATTGCGACGTGCTGGTGGTCGGCGCCGGCCCCGCCGGCCTCGCCGCGGCGCTGGCCGCCGGGCGCGCCGGGGCAAGGGTCGTGCTGGTCGAGCAGGACCACCTGCTGGGCGGCGCGCTGCTGAACAGCCAGGACGAGGAGAT
>DAIQBR010000308.1:0-253 GCA_036781105.1 Kiloniellaceae bacterium | reverse complement strand
GCCGGAGGTGCGCATCCTGAAGCGCACCATCTGCTATGCCGCCTTCGACCACAACTTCTTCGGCCTGCTGGAGAGCGTCACCGACCACCTGCCCCATCCGCCGGGGTACCTGCCGCGCAAGCGCCTGTGGAAGCTGCGCACCCGGCAGGTGGTCTACTGCAGCGGCGCCATCGAGCGGCCGCTGGTCTTTGCCGACAACGACCGGCCGGGCGTGATGACGGCCTGCGCCGTGCGCGCCTACGTGAACCGCTAC
>DAIQBR010000307.1:4596-5000 GCA_036781105.1 Kiloniellaceae bacterium | reverse complement strand
GGCTGCCTCTACATGGAACGGCGGACCGCTTTCCTGGCCGCGGCCCTGCTCGCCGTGACGACACCGGCTGCAGCGGAACGGCCGGCCGGGCAGGTCGCCCAGACACCGCCGAGCGACAGCCAGCAGCCGCAGCAGCAACGCCTCGATCCCTGGAACGCGCCGGTCGAAAGTGTGCCGCAGTGGGACCCGCGGAACAGCCCGCCGGCACTGCAGCCGCGCGCCAAGCGCCACCTGGAATTCATCCAGGCGGGCGTCCCGGTGGAATACCGCAGTGTGCGCAGCCCCTATCCCAACGTGACCAAGGCGATCACCGGCGGCGGCGAGCTCTATCAGCCCTACTGCGCCTCCTGCCACGGCCCGCACGGCCGCGGCGACGGCGACGCCGGGCTCGACCTGGTGCCCTC
>DAIQBR010000307.1:0-4586 GCA_036781105.1 Kiloniellaceae bacterium | reverse complement strand
GGGCACCGTCGACGAATACCTGCTGTGGACCATCTCGGAGGGCGGCAAGCAGTTCGACACCGCCATGCCCGCCTTCAAGAACCGCCTGACAGAGGACCAGATCTGGCAGATCGTCGCCTACATGCGCGCCGGCTTCCCGCCTGTCGAGTGAGCCGCCGCGCGTCGGTCACGCCCCCTGGCGCCATGAAAACGCCCGCGCCGGCCATCGCCAAGAGGCTTGAAAGAAGGCGGCGCATTTCTTATAGCCTGCCGGTCCTGGCACACTGCCGGTGCCGGAGGGAGCGCAGGTCACCGGCAGGGCCCCTCTGCGGCCACCAGGGGAGCAGGGGTCCGGACCGCCAGACCGCGCCGCGCCAACCGCTGTCCCGATATCAGTGCCATTGACCCATGCCGGATCTTTCCAAACGCCGTGACAAGTTAAGCTTCATCGCCGGCGACGGCGAGATGGCCCGGCGCATCCGCGCCTTCGACTGGTCGCAGCATCCCTTCGGCCCCCCCGACCAGTGGCCGCAGTCGCTGCGCTCGGCGCTCAGCATCTGCCTGCACTCGGCTTTCCCGACGGCGATCTACTGGGGGCCGGAACTGCGCCTCCTCTACAACGATGCCTGGGCGCCGATCCCCGGCCCGCGCCACCCGGCAGCTCTCGGCAAACCCGGCAAGGAGGTCTGGTCCGACATCTGGGACATCATATGGCCCCAGTTCCGGGGCCTGCTGGAAACCGGCGATGGGTTCTATGTCGAGAACCAGATGCTGCCCATGCGGCGCTACGGTTTCGAGGAAGAAACCTACTGGAGCTACAGCTTTACCGCCATCCGCGGCGAAGACGGGCGCATCGCCGGCATTTTCAACTCCGGCTTCGAGACCACCGAGGTCGTGCTCGCCCAGCGCCGGCTCGAGTTCATGCTGAATTTCAGCGAGAAACTGCACGACAAGGATCGCGTCGAAGAGGCCATTGAGACGGCCACCGCCCTGCTCGGCAAGCACCTGGAGGCGGCCCACGTCGGTTACTGCGAGGCGGATACGGCTGAGCACGAGCCCCGGTTGCTCTACGACTGGGCCGCGCCAGACGTGCCGCCGGCCCCCGCCGACCTCCGCATCGACCGCTTCGGCAAGGCGCTTGCAGAGAAACTCTCCCGCGGCCAGGCCGTGCGCATCGACGATGTCGCGAGCTATTGCGCCGGCACCGACGAGGATGTGACGGCGGCCTTTGCGGGCATGAATGCACGCAGCGGCCTTTTTGTACCGTGGCTGCACGGCGGCCATCTTATGGGTTTGCTGTGCGTGCTTAGCGACGAGCCGCGGCGCTGGAGCGACGGCGAGGTAGCGACCCTGCAGGAGGCCATGGAGACCGCGCGTGATACCATCTCCATCCTGCGCAACGAGGAGCGGCAGGAACTGCTGATGCGAGAGGTCGACCACCGCGCCAAGAATGCATTGGCCGTGGTGCAGGCCGTGGTGCATCTGAGCCAGGCCGACGACATGGACAACTTCCGCCAGGTCGTGGAGGGGCGCATCGCCTCACTGGCGCGCGCCCACGACCTGCTGGCCGAGAGCCGCTGGAAGGGGCTGGAGTTGCGCAATCTCATCGAGGAGGAACTGCGCGCCTTCGGCGACGTCCGCAGCGGCCGGCTCAAAATCGCGGGGCCGAGCGTACGCCTGCCTCCGGAGCTGGCGCAGAGCGTTGCGCTGGCACTGCACGAACTGGCTACCAACGCAGCCAAGTACGGCGCCCTGAAGGGCAGCGGCGGGACGCTCGACGTGACTTGGCGGAACGCCGAAGACAGCCGGCTGGTGCTCAACTGGCACGAGACTACTGCAGAACCGATCTCACCGCCGGCCCGGCAGACCGGCTTCGGCTCGGAATTGCTCAACAAGTCGATTCGCAGTCAGCTGGGCGGTGAAATCACCTTCGACTGGGATCCGGCAGGTCTCAAATGCCGGCTGGTGATACCGCTGAAAGCCGGCGCCGCACGCGCGCCCCGCAGGGAGGCCGCGCCAGCGGCCACGAAGCCGCGGGATGCCCGGCCGCGATCCGGGCCGCCGCGCCTGCTGCTGGCCGAAGACGAACCGCTGGTCGCGATGGACCTCGAGGCGCGCCTGGAGGGATTCGGTTACTGCGTCACCGCCACGGTGGACAGTGTCGCTGCAGCGCTCGAAGCGCTCGACAGCGAGCAGCCCGACCTTGCCCTGCTGGATGCCAACCTGCACGGCGAAAGTTCGCTGCCCGCCGCCCTGGAGCTGCACCGGCGCGGTGTGCCAATCATTTTCGTCACCGGCTACGACAAGATCGAGGGCCTGCCGGAGGAACTGGCCGGCGTGCCCAAGCTGTCCAAGCCGATCCTTGACGACATCCTGCGAAAGACCCTCGCCAGCCTGCTGTCCGCCGCTACCGCCGCCGACTGAGCCGGCCCCCCAAACATGACAGCGAGTTAATGCGGCTGTAGCCACGCGGTCAGCCGACGGTCCCTATCTGTTGGGTGAGCCGCGGGGGGATTCCCCCGTGCCCAGGACATATTCAACTAGGGAGTCAAACATGTCGCAGACCGCGATGCAGCAGGCGCGCCCCGCCCTGAGCCGCCGCCCCCTGACCGGCCCCACCCTGGCTGGCCGGGTCGGCGCCGGGTTGTTGGCCGCGTCCATGATGGTTTGGTCCGGCGTCGCCGCCGCGGCACCGGCACCGGAGAGCTTCTCGGGGCTCGCCAAGAAAGTCGCCCCGGCCGTGGTGAACATCGCCTCGACCCAGGAACTGTCGAGCACCGGACAGAATATCCCCGGCATCCCCTTCGACTTCCCCGAGGGCTCGCCCTTCGAGAAGTTCTTCAGACAGTTCCAGGACCAGTTCGGCCCGGGAATGCGTCCTGAGCCCGCACCACGCCGCGCAACCGGACTCGGCTCCGGCTTCATCATTGATCCCGAGGGCTATGTGGTGACCAACAACCACGTGGTCGACAGCGCCAGCGAAATCACCATTCGTCTCGATGACGACAGCGTCTATCCGGCCCGGATCGTCGGCACCGATCCGCAGACCGATCTGGCGCTGCTGAAGATCGAGGCGGAGCGGCCGCTGCCCGCCCTGCAGCTTGGCGACTCCGACGCAGCGGAGGTCGGTGACTGGGTGATGGCGGTCGGCAATCCCTTCGGCCTGGGCGGCACCGTGACCGCCGGCATCATCTCGGCGCGCGGCCGCAACATCCAGGCCGGCCCCTACGATGATTTCATCCAGGTCGACGCCTCGATCAACCGCGGCAACTCCGGTGGCCCGCTGTTCAATCTGGATGGCGACGTGATCGGCGTGAACACGGCGATCTTCTCACCCAACGGCGGCAGCGTCGGCATCGGCTTCGCCATTCCCTCCAACATGGTGAAATCGGTCGTCGCCCAGCTGCGCGAGCATGGCACGGTGGAGCGCGGCTGGCTGGGCGTACAGATCCAGAACCTGACACCGGATCTCGCCGAGGCCCTGGGGCTCGAGGAGACGCGCGGCGCTCTGGTCGCCAAGGTGACCCCCGGCAGCCCGGCCGAGGCCGCCGGGGTCGAGACCGGCGACGTCATCCTCGACTTCGCCGGCGAGGTGATCGACGACACCCGCGAACTGGCCCGCGTGGTCGCACAGCATCCGGCGGGAACTCATGCCGATCTCACGGTGTGGCGCGGCGGTCGCGAACAGACTCTGGCCACCACCACCGGCCAGATGCCGCAGCCTGAGCAGATGGCTGCCGTCTCCGACGGCCGTCAGCCGGACGGCAGCTACCATTCCTCTGCGCTGGATGCCCGGCTCGCCACCCTGACGCCGGAACTGCGTCAGCGCTACGGCCTAGATGAGGACGTCGACGGCGTGGTGGTGCTCGACATCAAGGAAGGCTCGGTCTTCGAGCAGAGCCTGCGCAGCGGCGACATCATCCGCGAGGTCGCGGGCGAGTCGGTCACCAAACCACAGCAGGTCGAAAAGCTCATCGAGCAGGCCAAATCCGAGTCGAGGAAGGCCGTGCTGATGCTGGTCAGCCGCAACGGCCAGGATCTCTTCCTGGGCGTGAAGCTCGGCGTGGCCTAGGTTCCCGTCCCCCCTGGGAACCGGGTCCGAAACGTCGGGCACGCAGGGCCGTCCGGCTGCCGCCGGGCGGCCCTGTCGCGCCCTCGAAGTAAAGCAGAGAGGGTTGCACCCATGTTACCGGAAGTCCCATATAGGAGCGGGCCAAACAAGATCGGACACGAACACCAGGGCGCCTGACGGCGCCTGAGCAGCGACGGACCCATGCGTATCCTGGTCATCGAAGACGACAAGAAGACCGCCGACTATGTGCTGAAGGGCCTCACCGAGTGTGGCTATACCGCCGACTGGGCGGCCGACGGTCACGAAGGCCTGCACCAGGCCACCAGCGGCAAGTATGACGCCCTGGTGGTTGACCGCATGCTGCCGGGGCTCGACGGCCTGGCCATCGTGAAGGCGCTGCGCGCGGCGGAGATCTCCGTGCCGGTCCTCATCCTCAGCGCGCTCGCCCACGTCGACGAGCGGGTCACCGGTCTGCGCGCCGGCGGCGACGACTACCTGTCAAAGCCCTTCGCCTTCTCGGAATTGCACGCGCGCC
>DAIQBR010000306.1:4153-5003 GCA_036781105.1 Kiloniellaceae bacterium | reverse complement strand
CATGCGCTGGGCAGCGGCCGTGGGCGCCTCGGCGCGGGCGGTGAAGCCGTCCCAGCGCCACAGGTCGCCGTCCCTGGTGACCAGGCGCTGGCCCGGCTGCAACTGGGTCTGCAGGCGCTGGCCGGCCTCGTGGTCGGCCACCACGCCGATTTGAGACAGGCGGCGGTCGAGGGCGGCGGGGCCGCGCACCACGGCGTTCAGCGGCTCGGCGCCATAGGGCAGCGCCGGGGCGGCGGCGAGCGGGCCGAGGGCCTGCCAGTGCACCGGGGCGGCCTCGTCGGCGGAAACCGTCAGGTCGTCGCCCAGCGCAGCGCCCAGGGCCGCCTCGTAGCCCGGGGTCACGGTGACGGCGTCGACCACCGGCGGCCACATGTCGGCCTCGGCGGGCTCCAGCAGGGCGGTCAGCGCCGAGATCTCGGCTTCCAGCTTGGACTGGGCGGCTTCGCGCTCGCGCAGGCGGCCGCGCGACTCGGTCTCGCGGCGGCGTGCCTCGGCGGTCGCCTCGGAGGCCTCGCTGCTGGCCGCGCGAACCTGCTGCAGCCGCTGCTCGGCCGTCGCCAGGGCCTCGGCCGCGGCTTCCAGTTCGGCCTCGGCGACGGTCTCGCGCGCCAGGGTCTCGCGTTGGGCGGCGGCCTCCTCGCGCTGGCGGCGCAGGCGCTCGAGGCGCTGGGAAATCTCATCGATGCGGCGCTCCAGGGACTTGGCGCGGGCCTCGTCCTCGGCGATCCGGCGGGTCACGGCGCCGAGCGCCTGCTCCTTTTCTTCGCTCCGCGCGGCGGCGGCGGCACGTTCCTGGTCGGCGGCGGCAATCGCTTCGGCTTCGCCCTCGGCGGCGGCGGCCAGTTCGCCG
>DAIQBR010000306.1:0-4071 GCA_036781105.1 Kiloniellaceae bacterium | reverse complement strand
CGGCGCGGGCCTTGCCCTCGGCGGCCTGGGCCTCCTCGCGGTCCAGGGTGTCGCGGTCGACCTTCAGGCGCTGCAGCGCCGCGGCCGCCTGGGCCTCGGCCTCGCGCAGGCCCGGCAGTGCGCCGGCCGCCTCGGCCTGCTCGACGGACTTGGCGGAGGCCGCCTGCGTCCCCTCGGCGACGGCCTTCTCGGCTTCGCCGAAGGCACCTTCGGCGCGTTCCAGGGCGGCCTGGGCCTGGCCGCCCTCGAGGTGCAGCACGATGGCCTCGTTGCGGCGGATGTGGTCGGCCAGATTGCGGTAGCGGGTCGCCTGGCGGGCCTGCTTCTTCAGGCCCTGCAGCTGCGACTCCAGGGTGGCGATGACGTCGTCCAGGCGCTCCAGGTTGGTTTCCGCCGCGCGCAGGCGCAACTCGGCCTCGTGGCGGCGGGAATGCAGCCCGGTGATGCCCGCGGCCTCTTCCAGCAGGTGGCGGCGGTCGGCCGGCTTGGCGTTGATGATGGCGCCGATACGCCCTTGGCTGACCAGGGCGGTGGAATGGGCGCCGGTTGCCGAATCGGCGAAGAGCAGCTGCACGTCGCGGGCGCGCACGTCCTTGCCGTTCACCCTGTAGACCGACCCGGAGCCGCGCTCGATGCGGCGGACGACCTCGATGTCGTCGTAGTCGTTGAACATAGCCGGCGCATTGCGCTCGCTGTTGTCCAGCACGATGGTCACGTCGGCCACGTTGCGCGAGGGACGGTTGGCGCTGCCGGCGAAGATGACGTCGTCCATCTCGCTGCCGCGCATGCGCTTGGCCGAGGTCTCGCCCATGGCCCAGCGCAGAGCCTCGACCAGGTTCGACTTGCCGCAGCCGTTGGGGCCGACGACACCGGTCACGCCGGGCTCAATGACCAACTCGGTCGCGTCGACGAAAGATTTGAACCCGCTGAGGCGGAGTTTGGTGAACTGCACCACGCCCGGTTATGTCCTCTTAGCCTGGCGCGGCGCCGTCATAACAGATCCCATCGCTTTTCTTGTCATGCCTTGCTTTGCAGGTTCTCTACGGTGTTCCAGCGTCACGACGATTGGGTCGCGGCGGCCTCGAGCACAGTCTTGAAGTCGTCGTAGCCGCGGGTGCCGACCACGGGGCTGCCGTTGACCACGAAAGACGGAGTCGAGGCAATACCGTAGCGGTCGCGGCCGTCGGTTTGTTTCTGCAGGATCCGGTCGATCGCCGCCTCGTCGTTCAGGCAGGCCTCGAAGGTTGCCTTGTCGAGTCCGGCGAGCGCCGCGTACTGCCCGATCGCCGCAATCGGATCCTGGGAGTGCGACCACTTCTCCTGATTTGAGAACAGCACGTCGAGGAAGCCGAAGAAGCCGTTGCCCTTGATGCACTCGGAAACCGCCGCGGCGCGCAGCGCCAGCTGATCCAGCGGGTAGTGGCGGTAGACGAAGCGCGCCCGGCCGGCCTCGATCCACTCGCTTTTCACCTGCGGCAGGGTCTCTTTATGGAAGGTTGCGCAGTGCGGGCAGGTCAGCGAGGCGTACTCGATGATGGTGACCGGGGCCTCGGCCGCGCCCAGGATGTGGTCGTCCTCGAACAGCGGCATTTCGCCGGCGGCGGCGGTCGCCATGGTGCCCGGCGCGGCGCCCGGCGTCGTGCTGTCGGCGACCGGCTGGGCGCCCGGGCCGCGGTTCAGCCACCACCAGCCGCCGCCTGCGGCGGCGCCGGCCGTGACGGCCCCAAGGCCGATCAGAATGTTCCGTCTCTTCATGGCTCTACCTACCAGATGTTGTGCATGCTAGAGGCCCCCTCGGGATTCCACAAGCGCCCGATCCCCGCTCTGGGATGCCGGCCGGCGGCCCCGCGGCAGCGCTCTATGTGGGCTTTCCGGCGGCGCAAACTAAGGCTTTTTCGCCGCGCCGCCACGCTTTTCGTGCAGCGAGCGGCCGAGCCCTTCCAGGGCCGCGCGCAGCTCCGGATCGGCCACTGTGGATAGTTTCGTCGCGAGGCTCTTTTCGAGCGGCCGCGGCGGGGTCTTCGCGGCCCGGCGGCGGCCTGGCGCGGCGCCGCCGTGCAGGGCCGGCAAGGGGCCCTGCTGCAGCACCAGACGGCTGACCGCGCGGTAGCCGAAGAATCCGTTGATGCGTTCCAGCATCAGCGGTTCCAGGTGCTGCACCTCCAGCGCCCAGGCGGGCGCCACCCGCAGGGTGAGGCGCCCCTCGACGGCCTCGCCGGGCTTGGGAAAGCGCAGCTGGCGCGGCCGGCACTGGGCCGCCAGCTCGGCCCCGACAATGGCCGGCCACTGGCGCGCCAGATCGGCGCCGGTCAGGCCGCGCCGCGCGAAGGCCCGCTTGGTGATGCTGCCCAGGCTGCCGCCCAGGGCGCGCAGGCCGCCCTGGCGGCGGTCTCGTGAGGTGGAGGAACCGGACATTGTCGCGGTGACAAAAGCCTGCTTTGCCGTGAATGCCGGGCCAGTATAGAGAAGGGCATGCCTCCTGTCGCACCTTCGCGGGGCCGGTCACGGCAAAATGACACAGGCGCGGCGCCTGACGTAGCGGCTGCGCTGCTCGCCTGGTACGACCGCCACGCGCGTGACCTGCCGTGGCGCTCGCGCCCCGGGACCGTGCCGCCCGACCCCTATCGGGTCTGGCTCAGCGAGATCATGCTGCAGCAGACGACGGTGGTGACGGTCAGGCCCTACTTCGCCGATTTCCTCGCCCGCTGGCCGACGGTGGAAGCCTTGGCCGCGGCACCGCTGGACGCGGTGCTCACCGCCTGGGCCGGGCTCGGCTACTACGCAAGGGCGCGCAACCTGCACCGCTGCGCCCAGGTGGTGGCGGCGGACCTCGGCGGGGTCTTTCCCGACAGCGAAGAAGAGCTGCGCAAGCTGCCGGGGATCGGGCCCTACACGGCGGCGGCCGTCGCCGCCATCGCCTTCGGGCGCCGCGCCGTGGTGGTCGACGGCAACGTGGAACGGGTGGTGGCGCGGCTGTTCCGGGTAGAGACGCCCCTGCCGGCGGCCAAGCCGGAACTGCGCCGCCTGGCCGGGACCCTGACGCCGGATGAACGCGCCGGCGACTTCGCCCAGGCGATGATGGACCTCGGCGCCACCGTCTGCCTGCCGCGCGGGCCCAAGTGCCTGCTCTGCCCCCTGGAGGCGGACTGCGCCGCGCGCAAGGTCGGCGTCGAGCAGGACCTGCCGCGGCGCCAGCCGAAGGCGGCCAAGCCGACACGCCGCGCGGTGGCCTTCTGGGTCATGGGCCCCGAGGGGGAACTGCTGCTGCGCCGCCGGCCGGAGAAGGGCCTGCTGGGCGGCATGATGGAGGTGCCCTCGACGCCCTGGCGCGCCGAGATCTGCAGCGCGGCGGAAGCGCGCAAGGCGGCGCCGCTGAAGGCGGCCTGGCGTGAACTTCCGGGGCAGGTGCGCCATACCTTCACGCACTTCCATTTCGAGGTGACGGTCTGGGCCGGGCGCAGCGAGACGGCGGCGCCAGAGGCGGAGGGAGCGGCCGGGCGCTGGGTGCCGCTCGACCGCCTGGCCGACGAGGCGATCCCCACGGTGATGCGCAAGATCATCGACCACGGCCTCACGCATACAGCCACGCAAGATGACTGAGAACGCGGCGGCACGGCAGGCGCCTCTCGGCGAGAGCAGGGGTCTGCTGCTCGGCTTCATCGGCGTGGCGGTCTTCAGCCTCACCCTGCCGGTCACGCGCCTTGCCATGGCCGACAGCGACCCGGTGGTTTTCGGCCTGGGACGCTCGCTGCTGGCCGGGGCGGTTGCCGCCGCCATCCTGCTGGCGACGGGCCAGCGCCGGCCGCGCGGCGGCGAGTGGCGGGCCCTGGCAATTGTCGCCGCCGGCGTCATCTTCGGCTTCCCGCTGCTCTCGGCCTGGGGCATGCAACTGGTGCCGGCCGCCCACGGCGGCGTCGTGCTCGGCATCCTGCCGCTGGCGACGGCGCTGGCCGGCGCGCTGCTGCTGCGCGAGCGTCCCTCGCCCGCTTTCTGGCTGGTGTCGCTCGTGGGCGGCGCGGCGGTGGTGGTCTTCTCACTGCTGCGGGGCGGCGGCACGCTCGGCTTCGGCCA
>DAIQBR010000305.1:0-5005 GCA_036781105.1 Kiloniellaceae bacterium | reverse complement strand
ACAGCCTGGATCACCGTGTCGTTGCTGATCCACTGCTTGACGGTGCTGTTGGCAAAATCGGTCATCGGCGCGACATGCGCATCACTGGCCCAAGCGACCGAGGCGAACAGCGTGCCGGCGATACCGGCAATAATACCCTTCATCAGGTTCGAAGACATTGGTATGGCTCCAATAGAGTTCCCTAAACAGACGCTCGCTGCTGCGCACGCCTTTCCGTTGTGGACTATTGAGTTAGACGAGTTCCTTTAATTTAAGGTTACTTAGATGCACGGTAGTTGCCCGTTGAGGGGTTTATCCCTCCTGGCGGTTGCAACGGCGGTGGCAGTTCTATGTGGGGTTTCTCGATCCCTGGCGTGCCGGCCACCCTGGCGGGCACATCGCCGCTTGACAGATGAGAATGATATTCATTTACTATGATACTGAGAATGATTAGCCTTACGGCTTTCATCAAAGGTGCACCGAGCTCCGGGTTGTCGCGCCGCGGCGGCCAAGGGAGACCATGGAGGAGAAGCATGAACCTACCCCGGCGCGCGCTCTTAGGGGCCGCCATTACGCTCACTGTCCTGGCCAACGGCTTGCCGGTTCACGCGCAGGAGGTGCTGAACATCTACTCGGCACGCCATTACCAGACCGATGATGCGCTCTATAGCGGCTTCACCGAGAAGACCGGCATCGAGATCAACCGCATTGAGGCGGAGAGCGATGCCCTCATCGAGCGCCTCAAGAGCGAGGGGGCCAACAGCCCCGCCGATGTCTTCATCACAGTCGATGCCGGACGTGTCTGGCGCGCGGAGGAGGCGGGTCTTTTCCAGCCGGTCGAGTCGGAAGCGCTGAACAGCGCGATCCCGGAGAACCTGCGCCACCCCGACGGCCTGTGGTTCGGCTTTTCCACCCGGGCCCGCCTGATTTACTACGACAAGACGAAGATCGCGCCGGGCACCATCACGGCCTACGAGGATCTCGCCGACCCGAAGTTCAAAGGAAAGGTCTGCATCCGCAGCAGTTCGAACGTCTATAACCAGTCGCTGCTCAGTTCCCTCATCGACGCCCACGGCGAGGCCGGCGCGCGCGAATGGGCCCAGGCGGTGGTCGATAATCTCGCCCGCAAGCCGGTCGGCGGCGACACCGACCAGATCCGCGGCATCGGCTCCGGCGAGTGCGAAATCGCCGTCGCCAACTCCTACTACTTCGTGCGCCTGATGGCCGATCCCAAGGAGAAGGATCTGGTCGAGAAGGTCGGCTGGGTGTTCCCCAACCAGGAAAACCGCGGCACCCATGTGAACGTCTCCGCCGCCGGCGTGCTGAAGCACGCCCCGCACCGGGAAGCGGCCGTGAAGTTCCTCGAATACCTGGCCAGCCCCGAGGCGCAGCGCTATTTCGCCGACGGCAACAACGAGTATCCGGTGGTAGGGACCGTCGAGCCGAGCCCGGCGCTGCAGAACCTGGGCGATGACTTCAAGGTCGATCCGGTGAACGTGGCCGTCTACGGCAGCAACCAGCCGATGGCCCAGAAGATCTTCGACAGCGTCGGTTGGAACTGATCCGCCGCCCACTGCCATCCCAAAAGGGCCCCGCTTTGCGGGGCCCTTTTTTCTTTGGAATCAGGGAACTGGGTACCTACCCGAGGACGCGGCTCAAGTTGCGCGCCGGCGGCCCGGGCGACCGCGGGCGATCGCCCGGCTGAGCAGGATCACCGGCGGGATGCCCACGGCGACGATGGTAAGGGCCGGGGTCGCGGCCTCGGTCAGCCGTTCGTCGGCGGCGAAATTATGGGCCTGGACCGCCAGGGTGTCGAAGTTGAAGGGGCGCATGACCAGGGTCGCCGGCAGTTCCTTCATGACGTCAACGAAAACCACCAGTCCTGCGGTCAGCAGGCTCGGCCCCATCATCGGCGCGTGGACCCGCGCCAGCATGCCGAGCGGGCGTGCGCCGAGGGCGCGGGCGGCGTCGTCCATCGAGGGGCGGATCTTGCCGAGGCCGGCCTCCACGGTGTTCAGCGACACCGCAAGGAAGCGCACGAGGTAGGCGAAGACCAGCGCCGCGATGCTGCCTGTCAGCAAGAGGCCGCTGGAGATCCCGAATGTGCCCCGCAGCCAGCCGTCGAGGGCATTGTCGAAGGCCGCGAAGGGCACCAGAACGCCGACGGCGATGATCGTGCCGGGGATGGCGTAGCCCATGGCGGCGAGGCGATTGGCGATGTGGACCGCCGGGCTGCCCTGCAAACGGCGGCCGTAGGCCATCAGCGTGGCGAGGCCGACGGCGAGCAGGGCCGTCACTGCCGCGAGGGTGACGCTGTTGCCGACCAGTTCCAGATAGCGGCGGCCGAACTGGCTGTCACCAGCCTCGATGGCCATGGCAAGCAACACCGCCGCCGGCAATAGGAAGCCGAGCAGCAGCGGCAGAAAGCAGGCCAGAAAGGCCGCCGCGGCGGCGACCCCGCCAAGGCGCCGGCCGGGCAGCTTCTGATAGCGGTTGGTGGCGTGGTGGAAGCGGGCCCGACCGCGGCTCCGGGCCTCCAGCAGCAGCACCAGGAAGACGAAAACCAGCAGGATGGAGGAGAGCTGGCCTGCGGTGGTGCGGTCGCCGAAAGCGATCCAGGCACGCACGATACCGGTGGTGAAATTGGGCACACCGAAGAACGAGACGGTACCGAAGTCGGCAAGCGTCTCCATCAGCGCCAGGGCGGTGCCGGCGAAGATCGCCGGGCGGGCCAGCGGTAACGCCACCCGGAAGAAGCTGCTCCAGGGCCCGCAGCCAAGGGTGCGGCTGACATCCAGGGCGCAGACCGACTGGTCGAGGAAGGCTGTGCGCGAGAGCATGTAGGCGTAGGGGTAAAGCACCAGGACCAGCATGGCCACGGCCCCGCCGAGGGAGCGGATCTCCGGAAACCAGTAGTCGCGGTAGGCCAGGCCGGTGACCTCGCGCAGCAGGGTCTGCACCGGTCCGGCCGGCTGCAGGAAGTCGGTGTAGGCATAGGCCATGACATAGGCCGGCACGGCGAGGGGCAGGATCAGGGCCCATTCGAAGATCCGGCGGCCCGGGAAGCGGCACATGGTCACCAGCCAGGCCGTGCCGGCGCCGATCACCGGCACACCGACGCCGACGCCGGCGACCAGGACTGCGGTATTCAAGAGGTAGCGCGGCAGCACCGTGGCGGCGAGATGCGACCAGGTGCCGTCGCCGCTCTGGGTCACGCTGAAGAGGACGCTGGCCACCGGGATCAGGAAAAGCGCAGCGACGGCGAGGGAGAGCCAGGCCAGCCCGCCCCTGGGCCGGCGCAGCCGGCCGACGCCGGCACTTCGCGGCCGGCGCGGCGGCGGCGCCAGGGGGTCGGATGCCTCCAGGGGACTGTACAGCGGTGTATCGCTGGTCATCCGGCGTGCGCCCGCGGCTGGTCTGAACGGCCCATTGTCATGCTTCGTCCTGTCTCACATCCCCGCCGCCTCGGCAAGTAGGGGCTGGCCGCCGCGGATCCCTGAGACATCTAATCGATTTGCTCAATTTGACGCTTCGGGGCGGCCGGGACGCGGTGCAGAAATAGCCATGAATTGTCGCTCCTTAGCTTTGCGCCAAATGCCCGCTATGCGGCGATTCTCTAGCCGTTACCGGGAGTTAAGTAAGGGCTTCTTAATCTATGTTTGGCACTGTTCAACGTCATTTCGGGGGCATTGGTTAACGCAGTGTTCGCCCCAGACTTGGCGCCCGGACGTGCTGTCCGACAGCCAGAAAAGCGTAGGACTGAGGCGATGGATGATCTTCTAAGCGAATTCCTGACCGAGACCAATGAGAGCCTTGCGGAGCTTGACGTCGAGCTGGTTCAGCTCGAGCAAAATCCGAACGACAAGGAGCTCTTGGGGAATATTTTCCGCCTGATGCACACGATCAAGGGCACCTGCGGGTTCCTCGGTCTGCCGCGCCTGGAGAGCGTGGCCCATGCGGGCGAGAACGTACTCGGCAAGGTGCGCGACGGCGAACTGGTGGTCACCCCGGAAGCGGTCACGCTGATTCTCGAATGCCTCGACAACATCCGCGCCCTGCTGGAGCAGCTGGAAGCGACCGAGGCGGAGCCGGAAGGCGACGACTCGGATATGATCGCCCGGCTGAATGCCTTTGCCGAAGGCACTGGCGCGCCGGCTGCTGACGCGGCTGCCGCCGAAGCGCCGGCCGAAGAGGCCCCCGCCGCCGAGGGCGGTAGCGGCAACCCCGAACTCGACGCGCTGGAGGCGGCTTTCGCCGCGGCCAAGGGCCCGGAGGAACTGGCTGCCGAAAAGGCTGCACAGGAAGCAGAAGCCGCCGCCGCGGAGCCGGAAAGCGCTCCCGAGCCGGTCGCCGAAGCGCCCGCTGCCGAGCCGGCCAAGACACCCGCTGCGGCGAAGTCGGAACCCAAGAAGGCCGAGCCCAAGAAGGCCGCGGCGCCGGCCGCCAAGTCGCCTGCCGGCGAAGACAGCGGCGCCGACGCCAAGAAGGAAGGCTCGGTCGCCAACCAGTCCCTGCGCGTCAACGTTGACGTGCTCGAAAACCTCATGACCATGGTTTCGGAGCTGGTGCTGACCCGCAACCAGCTGCTGCAGATCCTGCGCAGCCAGAGCGAGAGCGAGTTCGCCGCTCCGCTGCAGCGGCTCAACCACGTGGTCTCCGAGCTGCAGGAAGGCGTGATGGCCACGCGCATGCAGCCGATCGGCAATGCCTGGGCGAAGCTGCCCCGCATCGTCCGCGACCTCGCCCACGAGCTCGACAAGAAGATCGACCTGGTGATGAAGGGCGCGGAGACCGAACTCGACCGTCAGGTCCTGGAACTGATCAAGGATCCGCTTACGCACATGGTGCGTAACTCCGCCGACCACGGTCTGGAGATTCCGGCCGAGCGCCTCGCCGCGGGCAAGCCGGAAGTCGGTTCCGTCACCCTGAACGCCTTCCACGAAGGCGGACACATCATCATCGAGATTGCCGACGACGGCAAAGGCCTCGCCGCCGATAAGATCAAGCAGAAGTGCATCGACAACGG
>DAIQBR010000304.1:476-5031 GCA_036781105.1 Kiloniellaceae bacterium | reverse complement strand
GCGAGTTCACCGCGCCCGCCATGAGGCGCGACAGCAGATCGCGGCCGAACTGGTCGGTGCCGAGCCAGTGCTCGGCCGAGGGCGGTTGCAGCTTGCCCGGGATGTCCATGACGTCGACCGCATAGGGCGTCCAGGCCAGCGAAGTCAGCGCGACGGCGACCAGGGCAGCGGTGATCGCGAGGCCGATGACGAAGCCGGCGCTGGCGCGCCCGCGCCGCCAGTACTCGCGCCAGGGCGCCGCCGACTCACTGAGCATCGCGGCCTCCGCGCAGGCGCGGGTCGAGCACGGCGTAGAGCAGGTCGACCAGGAAGTTCACCACGATCACCGAGGCGGCGAGCAGGATCACCAGGTCCTTCACCACGATGAGGTCGCGCTGGGCGATGGCCTGGAAGATGAGGCGCCCGAGGCCCGGCAGGTAGAACACGTTCTCGATGATGATGGTGCCGGCGAGCAGGAAGGAGAACTGCAGACCCATGATGGTGACGACGGGGATGAGGGCGTTGCGCACGGCATGGCGCCACAGCGCGGCGCGGCGCGTGAGGCCCTTGGCGCGCGCGGTGCGCACATAGTCCTCGCCCAGGGTCTCCAGCACCGAGGAACGGGTCACGCGGGCGAGAATCGCCGCCTGCGGCAGGGCCAGCGCCACCGCCGGCAGCAGCAGGGTCTTCAGCGCCGGCCAGAAGCCGGCGTCCCAGCCGGCGAAGCCGCCCGCCGGCAGCAGGCGCCAGTGCACGGCGAAGAGCAGGATCAGCAGGATGGCGAACCAGAAGTTCGGCACCGCGATGCCCAACTGGGTGAAGCCCATGACGCCGACATCGGCGATTTTGTTGCGCCGGGCCGCCGCCAGCACGCCGAGCGGGATGGCGAGAGCGGTGGAAAGGCAGATGGCGATCAGCGCCAGGGGCAGGGAGAGACCGATGCGGTCGCGCACCAGCTCCCACACCGGGACTCCATAAGTGTAGCTGGTGCCGAGATCGCCGGTGACGAGGCCGCCGAGCCAGAGGAAATAGCGCTGCGCCGCCGGCAGGTCGAGGCCCATCTCGTTGCGCAGGGCCGCCAGGGTGTCGGGGCGCGCGTTCACGCCCAGCATGATCGCGGCCGGATCGCCCGGCAGCACCTCCATCACCAGGAAGACCACCAGCGAGGCCACCAGCAGGGTGACGACGAAGGCGGCCAGGCGCTGCAGCAGGAAGAGAGTCATGGGGGATGCTAACGGTCCGCGAAGGTCCGTGCCGTCTCTTGCCTCGTCCTTCGAGACGGGCCTTCGGCCCTCCTCGGGATGAGGCAAGAGAATAAGAAAATCGACCTCATGCTGAGGAGACCGCGCAGCGGTCGTCTCGAAGCACGAGGGCGATCACTGCCAATAGACTTCCGTCAGGTCGTTGGCCTGCACCGGGGAGTTCTCCCAGAGGCCGATGACGTCGCTGTTCCACACGCCGTGCTTGGCGAGCTGGAACAGGAAGACGTTCACCGAGTCCTCCGCCAGCTTCTGCTGCGCCTCGGCGAGCAGGCCGTAGCGGGCGGACTCCTCGACCGTGGCGTCGAGCTTCGCCATCAGCGCCTTAAATCCGGCGTCCTGGTAGTTGAAGTAGTAGTCATCGCGGGCATAGATGCCGATGTCCATCGGCTCGGTATGCGAGACGATGGTGAGGTCGTAGTCCTTCGCCTTGAAGACCTGCTCCAGCCACTGCGCCCACTCGACCTGCTGGATGTCCGTCTTCACCCCGATTGAAGCGAGCTGCGAGGCGATGACCTCGCCGCCGCGCCGCGCGTAGCTGGGCGGCGGCAGCTTGAGGCTGAGCGTCAGGCCGTTGCCGTGGCCGGCCTCGGCAAGCAGCGCCTTGGCCTGTTCCGGATCGAAGGGGTAGCGATCGGTCAAATCGACGTAGGCCGGGTGGTGCGGCGCGAAGTGCGAGCCGATCGGCGTGCCGTAGCCGAACATGGCGCCGTCGACCACCGCCTTGCGATCGATGGCGTGGGCCAGCGCGCGGCGCACGCGGATATCGTTCAGCGGTTCGCGCGCATTGTTGATGGCGAGGATGGTCTCGCCCTCGGTCGAGCCGATGACCAGCGTGAAGCGCGGATCGTTCTCGAACTGCGGCAGGGCCTCGGGCGCCGGGAAGTTGGCGAAGGCATCGACGTCGCCGGCCAAGAGCGCGGCCGTCGCCGCCGCCGGGTCGGGAATGATCTTGATGGTCGCCGCGGCAAGCCTGGCGGCGCCGCCCCAGTAGGCGGCGTTGCGCGACAGCTCGATGCGGTCGCCCTTGACCCAGCGGTCGAACTTGAAAGGACCGGTACCGACCGGCGTGTTCTTGTTCTCCGCCGCGCTTTCCGGCGCGACGATGACCGCATCGCCCCAACCGAGGTTGAAGAGGAAGTTGCCCGCGGCCTGCGTCAGGGTGATGACCACCGTTGCGGGGTCGGGCGCCTCGACGCTGGCGATGCCCGCGAAGAGCCCCTTCTGCGCGTTGGTCGAGTCCTCGGCCATGGCGCGGTCGAGGGAGAACTTCACATCGGCGGAATCGAAGGTGGTGCCGTCGTGGAACTTCACGCCCTGGTGCAGGCGGAAGGTGTAGACGAGGCCGTCGTCGCTGACCGTCCAGCTCTCCGCCAGCGCCGGTTTCACCTCGCCGTTGCGGTCGATGCGCGTCAATCCTTCGAAGATGTTGGCATAAACCACCTCGTCGATGGCCGCGGCAGCGCCGGCGGTCGGGTCGAGATGCGGCGGCTCCAGCACGGTGCCGAGAACGAGACTGTCCTTGGCCGCAACCGCAACCCCGGCAGACCCGGCGAGAACACCCGTGGCCAAGAGGCCGGCGGTAAATACAGCAGCGACGCGGTGGAACGTGTGGTTCATGGGGTCTGCTCTGCCTCCGTTCTGCAGCGGTCCGGGCAGGAGACCGGCCGCCTTTTTCAGCTTTTGCCGGAGTTTAGCGGCCCGCCGCGCTCCCCAAAAGCGCCAAAGTCGCCGCCGCCATGACCTTAGCGGAGGCCACCATGTCGTCGATGCCGACGTATTCGTCGGGCTGGTGGGCGAGATCGAGGATGCCGGGGCCATAGGCGATGCAGTCCTCCAGGCGGCCAACCCGCACGATGTGCTTCTGGTCGTAGGTGCCCGGCGAGACCACCTGCTGCGCCGGCCTGCCGAGCACTTCCTGGATGGCGGCGGAGACGGCGCGCACGACAGGCGCTTCCGGATCGGTCATGGTCGGCTGGAAGGCCAGCACCTCGCGCAGGGCGTAGTCGAAGCCCCGGCGGTCGCGTTTCAGCCCTTCCAGCAAAGCGACGATCTCGCGCCGCACCTCCGCCGGGTCCTCCTCGATGAGATAGCGGCGGTCGAGCACCAGGCGGCAGGAATCGGGCACCAGCGGCGCCGGCAGGCCGTCGCGGTCCTCAGGCAGGCCGCCGTGGATGGAATTGATGTTGAGGGTCGACTGGCGCGCGCCCTCCGGCACCACCGGCATCTCCGTGCGCTTCTTGGCCAGGGCCGGATAGAGATCGCTTTCCAGCTTGCCGATGAAGGCGCCCATGTGGCGCACGGCGCAGTCGCCGAGGAAGGGCATGGAGCCGTGCGCGATGCGGCCATGGGTTTCGATCTCGGCCCACCACACGCCGCGGTGGCCGATGCAGACGCGGTCGACGTTCAGCGGTTCCGGGATGATCACGTGGTCGACGCGGGGCTTCGAGAAAAACCCCCGCTTGGCCAGGTAGCCGACGCCGCCGTAGCCGCCGGATTCCTCGTCGACGGTGCCGGAGATCTCCAACGCCCCGGGCAGCGCCGCGTTCTCCTCGACCAGCGCCTCGACGGCGATGACGGCGGCGGCGAGCCCGCCCTTCATGTCGCAGGCGCCGCGGCCGTAGACCTTGCCGTCCTGCACCACGGCGGCGAAGGGATCGACCGACCAGCCGTGGCCCGCCGGCACCACGTCGATGTGGCCGTTGAAGTGGATGCAGGGGCCCGGCGCCGCGCCGTCGCGCCGTGCCACCACGTTGGTGCGCGGGTAGCGCGCGCTGTCCCCCGCCTCGCCCTCGCCGCGGTGATAGCCGACCTCGAAGCCGCGCGCCTTCAAACGGTTGCCGAGGTATTCGGCGCAGGGCGTGTAGGCCTCGCCCGGCGGGTTCACCGTGGGAAAGCGGATGAGATCGCAGGTCAGCCCGACAAGCTCGTCGCGCTTGGCCTCGATGCGCCGGAACAGGGAGTCGTGCATGTCCCGTGAGATAGCCACATCCCGCGGCCCCGGCGCAAGGCCGCGGAAGGCCGGTGGCTAGACGGCGTCGCGCTGGCGCGTCAACGTCAGCAGACAGACGCGCTTCAGCCACCAGAAAGCGCCCCAGGGATGGACCGCCCGGCACCAGCGGCGCCAGCCGAAGAGCGGCGGCCAGGCATCTTCCAGCCGCACCAGGCGCAGCGCCTTCACCGTGGGACGCCCGGCATCGGCCGGCAGTTCCACCGCCTGCACGCCGTCGTCGGCCAGGGTGAGGCGCAGGCTGGCCGCCGTGGCGCCGCGGTGCGGGTCGTAGAGCCACAGCCGCACCCGCTCGACGCCGTCGCGG
>DAIQBR010000304.1:0-393 GCA_036781105.1 Kiloniellaceae bacterium | reverse complement strand
GACGAGGCAGGCCTCACGCGCGGCCAGCCGGCGGCGCAGCTCGGCCAGCGCCGATTTGCTCTGCATGGCGATCCAGCGCCCGCCGCCGGCGACCGGCGGGTTCAGCTCCAGGGTCACCGCGACCTCGTCGAACAGCCCGCTGGCGCTCAGTTCCTGCTGGATGTTGCGGGTCAGCTGGCCGACCTGCACCCAGTCGTCGGCGATGCGCCCGAAGATAGCCCGCCACATCAGCGCATCCACCGCGTTGGCGCGCAGCATCGCCAGGCAGCGGCCAACGAGATAGGGCCGGAGCGTGGTCCAGCGGCGGCGGTTGGCGGCGCTGGTGAGGCCGCCGGCGGCGGCGCGCGGCAGGCCGCAGCGCAGGCGGTGGTGATCGCAGGCGGCAATCGCCAG
>DAIQBR010000303.1:3147-5034 GCA_036781105.1 Kiloniellaceae bacterium | reverse complement strand
CGCGGCGGCGGGCGAGGTGCCGGTCGGCGCCCTTCTGGTCGACGGCGCCAGCGGCGAGGTGCTGGCGCGCACCCACAACCGGGTGGAGCGCGACGCCGATCCTACGGCCCATGCAGAGATGTTGGCAATCCGGGCCGCGGCGGCGGCCAGCGGCCTGAAGCGGCTGACCGGCGCCGATCTCTACGTGACGCTGGAGCCCTGCCCGATGTGCGCGGCGGCGATCTCCTTCGCCCGCCTGCGCCGCGTCGTCTTCGGCGCCTACGATCCCAAGGGCGGCGGCGTCGACCACGGGCCGCGCATCTTCCAGCAGCCGACCTGCCACCACCGCCCGGAGGTGGTCGGCGGCGTGCAGGAGCGCGCCTGCGGCGAGTTGCTGCGCGGCTTCTTCCAGGCACGCCGTTAAGGAGGACCCTGGTGACGGTGAAGAACATCGCCAGCATCACCGGCTACCACGCCCACGTCTATTACGACGCCGGCAGCAAGGCGGCCGCGACCGAATTGCGCGAGGCCATCGCGGCGCGCTTCGAGGTCCAGCTGGGGCGCTGGCACGACCGGCCGGTCGGCCCGCATCCGAGCTGGAGCTACCAGGTCGCCTTCACGCCCGAGGTCTTCGCCGAGATCGTGCCCTGGCTGGCGCTCAACCGCGGCGGGCTGACGATCTTCCTGCATCCGGAGACGGGCGACGCGGTGCCGGACCACCGCGACCACGCGCTGTGGCTCGGCGACAAGGCCGAACTAAATCTGGACGCGCTTAAGTAAGACGCCGAAATGACCTCCTGCTTCGAGACGCTCGCTCGCGCGCGCTCCTCAGCATGAGGTTATTTTCTCACGCCAGCGGTGCGGCGCGGAGGTGATCCCAGACGGTCCAGAGGCCGAGGGCGATGAAACCGAGGCCGGCGATCAACTTCAGCGGCAGTGCGGCGAGATGGCGCTCGGCGGCGACCCCCAGCATCACGGCGAGCGCCGTCGACAGCACCAGCGCCGCGGCGGCGGCGAGAAACACGGTGACCGGCGGCGTCTCGCGGCCGGAGGCGAAGAGCACCGTGGCCAACTGGGTCTTGTCGCCCAGTTCCGCCAGGAACACGGTCGCAAAGATGGCGATGATTTCGGACATTTTTTGTTCGATCTCTCCGGAGCCGGCTGCATGACGCTACGACGCACCGCCCGGGCCCGCTCCCTGCGCCCGACGGAACGTCATAGGTCTCGCCAAATCCGGAAGATCTCTCCGCACCATGTCAGCGCGGCACTGCCGGGCTGCCAAGTCTGTTGATGCGGAGCCTCGTGAGGATCGAGGCGGCTACTCCCCTACGAACCATCCCGTCATAGGCGACCGGCGCAAGGCGCGCAAGACCCTCGCGAGGCCCCTGTCTGCCCGGCGGATTAACCATGCGGCCGCTGAGATTCGCGCCGGTATTCAAAAAAACCTTGCATTCGCGGGCCAAAAAACCGAAAACGCGCGCCTCAGTTTTACTGGGTCAATCTACTGGTTGAGTTGGAGGACCGATGGCACAGACACGCGCCCTCTTCCAACTGGGGATCGACTTGGACGAGAACCCAAGCGCCTCCAAAACGGAAGAACAAGACACCGCCCCTCGCTTCCACACCGAAGGTGAGGAGCGGAAGGATTTCTTTATCGAGCGTGACGGCGAGCGCTTCGCCGGCACGCACCTGATCGTCGATCTGTGGGGCGCCGAGGGCATCAACGACCTCGCTTTCGTCGAGGATACGCTGCGCGAGTGCGTCGAAGCGGCCGAGGCGACGCTGCTGCACATCCACCTGCATCACTTCACGCCGAACGACGGCATCTCCGGCGTGGCGGTGCTGGCGGAATCGCACATCTCCATTCACTCCTGGCCGGAATCCGGCTACGCGGCGCTCGACATCTTC
>DAIQBR010000303.1:0-3137 GCA_036781105.1 Kiloniellaceae bacterium | reverse complement strand
AAAAGCCGCACCGCGCGGTGGAGGTGCTGCGCGCGCGCTTCAATCCCGACAAGCTGGGCGTAGAGGAATACCGGCGGGGCCGCGGCCTGTGAGCCGCTGGCTGGTCGAGCAGCTGCATGCCGACTTCCAGCTCGGCCTCAAGGCCGACAAGGTGCTCTACGACAGCGAAACCGAGCACCAGCGGCTTGTGCTGTTCGAGAACGCCAGCTTCGGCCGCGTGCTGACCCTGGACAGCGTGGTGCAGACGACCGAGGCCGACGAGTTCATCTATCACGAGATGCTCGCCCACCTGCCGCTCTTCGCACACGGCGCGGCGAAGAAGGTTCTGATCGTCGGCGGCGGCGACGGCGGCATGCTGGAAGAGGTGCTGAAGCACCGCGGCGTCGTGAAGGTGACCCAGGTCGAGATCGATGCCGGTGTCATCGAGTTCTCCAAGCAGTACCTGCGCTCGATCTGCAAGGATGCCTACGAGGATCCGCGTCTCGACCTGGTGATCGGCGACGGCGCCGACTTCGTCGCGAGCTGCGCCGAGCGCTACGACGTCGCCATCGTCGACTCCAGCGACCCGGTGGGCCCGGGAGAGGTGCTGTTCACCGACACCTTCTACGGCAAGGCGAGGAACTGCCTGGCGCCCGGCGGCATCCTGGTGACCCAGAACGGCGTGCCCTTCCTGCAGGGCGAGGAACTGGCCAACACGCTGCGCGCCTTCAAGGCGCTCTTCGCCGATGCGGCCTGCTATCTCGCCACCGTGCCGAGCTACGCCGGCGGCCCCATGGCCTTCGGCTGGGGCTGCGACGATGTCGCAAAGCGGCAGGTGAGTCCGGAGGTGCTGGCGCAGCGCTACAGGGACTCCGGCATCGCGACGCGCTACTACAATCCCGCCGTCCACCAGGCGGCCTTCGCGCTGCCGAACTACATCGCCGAACTGCTTTCATAGTGAAGACGACGGGAGTCCACTATCTATTGCTGTCAGATCAGGGCGCAGTTTTCTTGCTTGAACTAAGCCTAGGGAGATTTATGTGTCGTTCTTTTTCTCTATTGTCATGAACGTCTGATTCGGAAACTCGCGTGCCAGCGCATTCTGTAGTTTCTCTAGGGCCTCTGGCAATGAGTTGCACGTCTCGCTGACGTGATAGCAAACTTCTCGCCAATTGCTCTGTGCAGTACCCGATATTCTCGGGCCAAGTCGATTTTCAATTTCAATCAGGTTTGCCGCGACTAACCCAGTTTTTTCTATAGCGGGCTGAAGTTCGCTAAAAGAGAACTGGGCATATGTCTCAATGGCAGTGCGCGCAGCTTCGTATCTTCGGGTTTCAAGCGCCAGTTCGTACAGAAGTTTACCTTCACCCGGGAGAAGAAACTCCAATCCCTCTATAAAAGACTCACTAGGAGGCACGAAAGTTGATGGAGGCAAGAGCCAGCCCGCAGGATTCTCTTTTCGTGGGGCCACTGCTCTACTGTGATAGTCCTTTATGGCGTCGATTGCGCAAATGACTGCAAATATTGCTCTATGTCCGGCAGCTAACTGAGTTTTCCGTTCCTGCTTATAGCTCCACCATCTCTGAAATGCGAATGCAGAGATAGAACCGAGAAGGGCTCCAAAGCCAGCTGTGATTGCGGAACTCCAGAAATTGTAAGTCAATTTCCTACTCTTGCCAGAGTCATAGAATAGGTGAGAGTTTTCTTCTAATTTGGAACAGTGCGCAAGCCAGAACGGGTGTTAGGTCCCACGCTCCAGCAGGACGACCGGCGCGCCCTTGAAGCTGGCTTCGGCGAAACGTGTGAAGCCGCACTTCTCGGCGACTCGCAGGGAGCCCTGGTGTTCGGGGTCGATCATGCAGACCGCGCGGGTCAGGCCCAGTTCGCGTTCGCCCCAGGCGAGGGCGGCCTGCGCGGCCTCGGTGGCGTAGCCTTTGCCGTGGCACCAGGGGGCGAGTATCCAGCCTATCTCCAGGGCATCGTCGAATTTTTCACCGAGGCCGCGGTTCAATTTGGCGAGGCCCACCTGACCGATGAAGCGGCCGCCAGAGCGCTCCTCGACCAGCCAGAAGCCGAAGCCGAAGAGGGCCCAGTGACCGGCGATCCCGAGCAGGCGGCGCCAGGAATCGGAAGCGTCCGAAGGCTGGCCGCCGATGAACTGCGTCACCTGCGGATCGCCCCACAGAGCGGCGAAAGCCTCAAAGTCGTCGGCACGGCAGCCGCGGAGGACCAGCCGCTGCGTGGTCACAACCGGGACGCTCGCGACCGCCTCCGGCATTGCATCAGCTCCGCGCAATGGCGCGCCAGCCGATGTCGCGGCGGCAGAAGCCTTCCGGCCAGTCGATCTTGTCGACGGCGGCATAGGCCAGTTCCTGCGCCTGCTTGATGGTGGGTGCCATGGCGGTGACGTTCAGCACGCGCCCGCCGTTGGCCAGCACCGTGCCGTCCGGGCCGCCCTTGGTGCCGGCGTGGAAGATCTTCACGTCGTCGGTATTGCCGGGCGCGTGGTCGAGGTTGCGGATCGCCGTGCCCTTCTCGTAGGCGCCCGGATAGCCCTTGGCGGCCATGACCACGGTGAGCGCCGCCTCGTCGTACCAGCGCAGGTCGAAGGAAGAGAGCACGCCGTCGGTGCTGGCGATGAGGGCAGGCAGGAGGTCCGACATGAGGCGCATGAGGATGACCTGGCACTCGGGGTCGCCGAAGCGCACGTTGTACTCGATGAGCTCGGGGCCGTCCCTGGTGATCATCAGCCCGGCGTAGAGCACGCCCTTGTAGGGCATGCCCTCGGCCTTCATGGCGGCGACCGTCGGCTTCACGATGCGTTCCATGGTCTGCTCGATCAACTCGGGCGTCATCACCGGCGCCGGTGAGTAGGCGCCCATGCCGCCGGTGTTCGGTCCCTCGTCGCCATCGTAGGCACGCTTGTGATCCTGCGCCGTCACCAGGGGCAGGGCGGTCTCGCCGTCGACCAACGCGAAGAAGCTGGCCTCCTCGCCTTCCAAAAAGGCCTCGATGACCAGCTCGGCGCCGGCCTGGCCGAAGGCGCCGCCGGCCATGGCCTCGTCGATGGCGGCGAGGGCCTCCTCCTCCGTCATCGCCACGGTGACCCCCTTGCCGGCGGCGAGGCCGTCGGCCTTCACCACGATGGGCGCGCCCTG
>DAIQBR010000302.1:0-5062 GCA_036781105.1 Kiloniellaceae bacterium | reverse complement strand
GGGCTCCGGCGGAGGCTCCGGCGCTGCGGTCGGCGGAACGGCGGCCCCGGGCTCGGTCGCCTCGGGCGGGGACTCCGGCGTCGCAGGCGTCTCTGCGGAGACCTGTTGCCGCTTGTCGGCATTGAGGGCGGCGAAGGCCGCGGCGACGCCGCGCAGCTCGTCGAGCAGGGACTGGCTGGGTTCCGGCGGGCCGGGCCGCAGGGCGAAGTCGTGGTATTGCCTGATGGCCTCGATGGTGACCTCGTCCACGACGCCGTCGACCCGGCCGGGATCGAAGCCGAGGTCGCGCAGCAGGCTCTCCATTTCCTCCAGGGCGGCCTGGTCCAGCGCGCGCGCCGCGGCGCCCGGCAGGAGGAGGGCGAGCGCGACGGCCGCGAGCAGGAAAGGGCGCCAGGATGCCAGCATCCGGCCATTTTACCCCGTATCGCACAGGAATTGAATCTGCTCGATGGGAGGGGCCGGGGCGCCAGGAAGACTAGGTATTCCGCCCCGGCTGGCCAGCCAGCCAGGCCCGCGGGCTGAGGCCGAACTGGCGCTGGAAGGCCCGCGCCAGCGCCGTGGGGCTGCCATAGCCGACGGCTGCGGCGATGGCCTTCAGGGAGCGGCCGGCAAGCAGCTGCTGCTTGGCCCGCGCCAGGCGCAACAGGGTTACATAGTCGCCCGGCGACACGCCGACCCGTGCCTTGAAGGCGGCGGCGAAGCTGGAACGCGACATCCCGGCGATGGCGGCCATGCCTTCGATACTGAAGTTCCGCTCCGGCGCCGCGGTCACCGCCGTCAGCACGCGGGCCAACTGCGGGTCGCCGAGGCCGGCCAGCACGCCCTGCTGCAGGTGGCCGTGTGCGATGCAGTGGCGCAGCAGCATGACCATCAGCAGCTCTACCAGCAGATCGACGGCGAGGCCCTGGCCGAAATCGTTGGAAAAGGCCTCGGCGAAAAGACGTGTCAGCACGGGCTCCAGGCCCTCGAGCTCGGGGAGGGGAATCACCAGACAGTCCGGAAAGCCGAAGAGGAGCAGGCTGGAAGCCGCGCTGTCGAAACTGAGCCGCGCGCAGACCAGGTCGGCACCTTCCGTGGTGACTGCTTCCAGTCGGTGGGTCAGCGGCCGGGGAAAGAGGATCAGGCTCGGCTCGTCGATCTGCTGTGCCGCGTCGCGTCCGGCAAGAATCCGGACCGGGCCGCGCCGCACCAGATGGAGGATGCCATAGCTTTGCTCGGCGGGATGCTCGGCACCGCCGCAGAGCGTGCCGGAATAGAACACGCTGGCGGTGAGGCTGCCGCGGCCGAGCAGCGGGGCGAGAGGATCGCTTTCAGACGATCGGTGTGCTTCTTCGGACAAAGGATCGGATCCGCGCAACCAAGTCTCTCAGCGGGGCCGGAACGCAGCAGCCAGGCCATGGAAGGCGGTACCGGCGCCGGATTTGTGCAAACCCAGATGGGAGACAAGCATCATGTCGACGATGAACAACATACTGCGTCGGACCTTTCTGTTCGTGGCCTTGGCGGCAGTCGCGGCCGCGGCGCTGCCGCAAGCCGTCCTGGCGGCCCAGGAGAATAACGTTGTGAACGGCTATGCCGTGCACGGCTACGATGTTGTCGCATACTTCAGCGAAGGCAAGCCGGTTTCCGGCAAGGACGACTTCACGGCACAACACGGTGGCGTGACCTACCGCTTCGCGAGCGCGGCCAATCGCGACGCCTTCGCCGCCGATCCGGCCAGGTACGCTCCGCAGTACGGCGGCTTTTGCGCCTTCGGCACGGCGATGGGCCGCAAGTTCGACGGTGACCCGACCGCCTGGGCCATCGTTGACGGCAAGCTCTACCTGAATCTCAACAAGGATGTTCAGGCAAAGTGGAAGGAGAACGTGCCCGGCTTCATCAAGGGTGCGGAGAACAACTGGCCGCTGATCCGCCACGTCGCCGATGCGGAGCTGGAAGCCTCGCCGCCGGCCGGCGTGACCCTCGGCGCGCAGTAACTGCCGGGACGTTGCAGCTGGTCCCGGGAAATGCGGGTGCGGTGCCCCTCGCGGCGCCGCATTCCGCCCTACTCGGGCAGAGTAACCGAGAACTTGATGGAGCTGTACCAGGCCGCGAGGTCGGAGATGTCGTCGTCGCTCAGGTTCTGGGCGATGAGCGACATGATCTCGTGCTCGCGTTTTCCGGAACGGAAGGCTTTCAGCTGTGTCTCCAGATAGATCTGGCTTTCGCCCGCGATGTGCGGGGCGATGGGGATCTTGGCGACACCGTCGATGCCGTGACAGGTCTGGCACTGCCGGGCCTTCTGGCGGCCTGCGGCGGCATCGGCAGCCTGTGCTCCCGTGGCTAGGAGGGGAGCGAAGGCGGCGGCCAGCAGTCCGCCGACGGCGAGGGGGGCAAGAGCACTCTTCGTTCTGCGCATGCGAGTCCCGATGGCTTCAGGCGAAGGAACGGCGGCCGGGCCCTTCGGAACCCGGCCGCCGCGCAAAAGCTACTCCCGCGGTTATTGGCCGTAGGAGATACGATAGATGGCGCCGACGAGGTCGTCGGAGACCAGGATCGAGCCGTCGCGCAGTTCAACGACGTCGACCGGCCGGCCGAGGTATTCGCCGTTGTCGTCGATCCAGCCGTCGGCGAAGACTTCCGTCGCGCCGGCCGAGCCGTCCTCGTTCACCGGCGTGAACATGACGCGGGCGCCCACCGGGGTCGTGCGGTTCCACGAGCCGTGCTGCGCGGAGAAGATGCCGCCGCGGTACTTCGCCGGGAACTGGTTGCCCTGGTAGAAGTGCATGCCGAGGTCGGCTGCATGGGCCACCATGTTCACGGCCGGGAAGACGGCATCCGCCGGCGGTTCGGAGTCCGCGTACTCGTTGGTGCGGGTGTCACCGCCGCCGTACCAGGGGAAGCCGAAGTGCTGGCCCTTGGCGGTCTGGCGGTTCAGCTCGCCCGGCGGGATGTTGTCGCCCATGCCGTCGACCTGGTTGTCGGTGAACCACAGCTCGCCGTTGGCCGGGTTGAAGTCCAGGCCGACCGAGTTGCGCACGCCGTAGGTATAGACCTCGCGCTGCGAGCCGTCGCGGTTCATGCGGACGATGCCGCCGATGCCGACCTGATTGTAGAGATCCAGCTTTTCAGGAGCCGGTACGTTAAACGGCTGGCCCAGGGTGATGTAGATCTTGTCGTCGGGGCCGATGGTGCAGACCCGCGCGGTGTGATTGTAGCTTTCTTCTTCGGGCGGGATGAGACTGCCCCCGGCCACCACCTCGAAGGCCGCCACGTCCGGGCTCTCATAAAAGAACTCGGCGGCCGGGTAGACCAGCAGGCGGTTCTGTTCGGCGATGTAGAGGAAGCCGTCATCCGAGAAGCAGGGGCCGTTGGGGATCGCGAAGTCGATCGAGGGCGCGAAGCTCTTCACCTCGTCGGCGACGCGATCCTTGTTGCGGTCCGTGACCGACCACACGCTGGTCTTGCGGGTGCCGACAAAGGTCACGATGCCCTGGGGTCCGACCGCCATGTGGCGTGCATCGGGCACCACGGCGTAAAGCGAGATGCTGAAGCCGGCAGGCAGGTTGATGCCCTTCAGGGTCTCGCGAATACCGTCGGCGAACTCGCCGGTCTGTGCGACGGTTTCGAACTCGGTCACGCCGGTCGTCTGGAACGCGCCGAGCTTCTCGAGATTGCTCTGAGCCAGGGCGGGCGTGGCGATCATCATGGCCGCCAGCGACACGTAGGGTAGGGCATTTCGCATCTGAACTTTCCTCCCACTGCTTGTTGTTATGAGCAAAGCCTAACGGGTTTGCGCGACATCAGGTAGTAGGAAGATAGTTGATCATTCAGGCTAAGGCTTTGGCGGACAAGTGGTTTGCGTGACATACCACTGCGGCGGAAATTGACGCGGCGCAGCAAAGAAAAGCCCGGCGCCTGGCGACGCCGGGTCGAGGTCGGCCGCTGGATGCTGGGTTCAGTTGCTGAGGCGCAGGCTGCGGGCCGGGGGTGGGCAGTCGTAGGGACAACCGCCCGGTGCCTTGACCTGCGGCCTGGCGAGTGGCGGCAGCGTGTTCGGCTGTACTGCGGCGCGGTCGCGATGGCGCAGGCGTTCGCCGAGCCTTGAAGGTTGGGTGGCTTGCGGTGCCGATTTCAACTGCAGCTTCGGCGAGACGGCGACTGTGGCCATGACCTGATAGCGCACCCGCGTCATCGGGCGCAGGTGGCCGTTGTCGGTGGCGCTGTCGTAGTAGAGGAAGGGCAGGCCGGAACTCGGCTGGCTCGCCGAGCAGCTGGCGTAAAACTCGATGCGGCTGTCCAGTTCCTTGTCCAGGCTGACATAGACCGGACCGTTGTTGTTGGCGGCCTGGAGCGCCTGGGCGCCTGCCTGCTGCACCGCGTCGAACTTCCAGGGCTGGCTTTCGAAGTCCTGTTGCCAGCTCTTCTGGTCGAAGGGGACGTCGCCGGGCGAAACCAGTTCGTAGTCGTAGTTGTTGACGTCGTTGCCGCGCACGCGGATGCCGGCCTCATGGACCCGGTAGTTCGCCGGGCAGTTCACCGAGAAGCGCAAGTCGATCAACTCGTTGAAGCTGGTGCCGATCGGCGTATAGCCACCATCGGAGTAGCCAAAGGACAGCTGGCCGGTGAAGCCGCTGGTCTGCTTCAGCTTTGCGAAGTTCGTATTGGGGATCGAGGGAGTCGCCACCCCGACCGGCGCATTGAAAGGGCCCGCCTCGGCAGTGGCGGCGAAGGCGGGAAGCGCGATCAGCAGTGCCAGCGAGCGGACGAAAGGGGCACGGCGGAGGCGGAGAGGGTTCTGGCTCATGGTGGTCTCCTTGCGGTTGCCACCGCACAACGAATGCGGCTGTTCCGCTCCGTGGGTCGGGCGGCAGCGGTCGCGGGTTCAATCCCGTGATTTCCGCAAAGAGGGGGAGCGGCGGGCCGGGGGGTCCGGAGAAGTGCTATTCGCCTTCGGACTCGGCGACTGCCGGGCAGGTCTCCGGGCGGCTGGCGACATAGGCCGCGGCCAGGGCGATGACCGCCAGGGCGATCACTGTCGCGGGGAGCGGCAGCGGGGTCAGGGCAGCGATGCCGCCGCCGG
>DAIQBR010000301.1:2079-5075 GCA_036781105.1 Kiloniellaceae bacterium | reverse complement strand
CGAGAGGTGCAGCACCAGGCCGAGGGCCGCGGCGCCGGCCAGCAGGCTGCCGGTGCCGACCTTGAAGCGGAACACCGCGAGGAGCGCCGCCACGGCAAGCGCCGCCGCCGCCCAGTCGACCGAGGCCGGGTCCGGCAGCGCGAGGTGCAGGCCCCAGCTTTCGACGGTGATCACCTCGCGGAACACCACGTGCAGCGCGAACCAGATCGCGAGGTTCAGGATCACGCCGACCACTGCGGCGGTGATCGCGGTGAGCGCCGCCGAGAGCGCGCGGTTGCCGCGCAGCCGCTCGATGTGTGGTGCGCCGAGGAAAATCCACAGGAAGCAGGGCGCGAAGGTGACCCAGGTAGTCAGCAGCGCGCCCAGCACGCCGGATGTCAGTGGAGCCAGGCTGCCGGGATCGCGATAGGCGCCGAGGAAGCCGACGAACTGGGTCACCATGATGAGCGGCCCGGGCGTCGTCTCGGCGAGCCCCAGGCCGTCCAGCATCTCGCCGGGCGCCAGCCAGCCGTAGGTGTCGACCGCCGCCTGCGCCACGTAGGCCAGCACCGCGTAGGCGCCGCCGAAGGTGACCACCGCCATCTGGCTGAAGAACACGGCGATGTCGCTGAACACGTGGTCGGGGCCGAGCAGCGCCAGCAGCGCCGCCGTCGGCCCGAGCCAGAGCAGCAAGAGGATGGCGCCTGTCTTCAGCGTGCGCGCGGCTTCGCCCTTGGCTTCCTCCGGCGCCTCGTCGCCCAGGATGGTTTCGGCATCGGCGACATGACTGTCCCCCACCGCACCGTGTCCGCCGCCGGCGGTGAAGGCGGCAAGTCCGGCGCGCCCGCCGAGAAAACCGATCACGCCGGCCGCCAGCACGATGGCCGGGAAGGGCGCCGCGAAGGCGAAGATGGCGACGAAGGAGACCGCCGCAATGGCGATCGTCACCGCGTTCTTCAGCGCCCGCTTGCCGATGCGCACCACCGCCTGCAGCACGATGGCGAGCACCGCCGCCTTGAGGCCGAAGAACAGGGCGGCGACGAAGCCGAGGTTGCCGTAGAGCGCATAGACGATGCTGAGGACGAGGATAGCGACGGCACCCGGCAGTACGAAGAGCAGCCCCGCCACCAGTCCACCGGCGGTGCGGTGCAGCAGCCAGCCGATGTAGACGGTGAGCTGCTGCGCCTCGGGTCCCGGCAGCAGCATGCAGAAGTTCAGCGCATGCAGGAAGCGCGCCTCGCCCAGCCAGCGCTTCTCCTCCACCAGGATGCGGTGCATCACCGCGATCTGACCGGCCGGCCCGCCGAAGCTGAGCAGCGCGACACGGGCCCAGACCGCGACCGCCTCGCCGAAGCTCGGCCAGGGCCGGCCGTCGGCGCCGCGGCGGCCGGGCGTTGCTTCGATGGCGACCTCAGACATGGGCAGGCTCCGCGGGGACTGCCGGCTTGGCGGCGGGCCAGTTGTGGGTTTCCGCGGCGGCGTCGCGCGCCCAGCGGTAGAAGGCGTCGTAGAGCGTCAGGCCGGCGTTCAGCTGCGCCAGGTCGTCGTCGAACATCTGCGACAGGCCGAGCGAGGCGGCAAGCAGGCCGGCCGACTCCGGCGCCAGGTCCGGACGCCCCGTATCGGCGCCGCGCACGATGGTGGCGAGATGCAGCAGGGGCGCGGTTGTCAGCCCGAATTCATCGATCATGGTGTCGAAGGTACAGCGCGCACCGCGGTGGCTCCAAGCGACACCTTCGATGTCGAAGGGTGTCGCGCCGAAACGATCGGCGACCAGGGCCACCTGCGAGGACTCGACGAAGAGGAAGACGGCGGCGGGGTCGACGAAACGGCGGATCAGCCACGGGCAGGCAATGCGGTCGATCTTCGGCCTTTCGCGGGTGACCCATAGGGTGCGGCCCGCCGCATCGCGCGGCGGCAGCTTCTCCTCCGGGACCAGCGGCAGGCCGGCGGCCTTCCAGGCCTGGAAGCCGCCGTCGAGGGAGCGCGCCGTGGCGCCGGCATGGCGGAGCCAGGCCGCGCCGCCCTGGCTGATCTTCAGGCCGCGGTCGCAGGAGACGACGACGTCCTGGCCGGTGAAGTCGCCGGCCCAGTCGGCTGCCTTGAGGCCGGGCCGCCGGATCGACGCCGGAATCAGCCGCGGGTCGGCGGTGAAGTCTTCCTCGGTGCGCGTATCGATGACGACCGGCGCTTCGGCGGTGCCGATCCGGTGGTGGAGATCTTGTGGGGTGATGGTGGTTGCCTCAGGCATGCGAGCGTTCCTCCCAAAGTGGGGTCAGAACGCGATGCTTGGGCAAGCTGCCTGACGGGGAGATCGCGGGGTCCCCGGAAGGACGCGCTTGTACGCCCGCGGCGCCTTCCTGTCAATCGGGTGGAGATTCCTGGCCCCAGAAATCCACCGCTGCCGCCAGTTCGCGGGCGTGGCAGGCGGCGGCTTCCGGGCCCTGGTCCGCGCCGTCGTAGCGCCCCAGCTCCGCCAGCAGTTGGAAGAACCCGCGCCCAGGAATCCCGTTTTGGCTGCGGCTGACCGCCAGCGCCGCCAGCAGCGGGCGTCCGGCGGCGTGGTCCGCGCGCACCATCTCCTCCAGCAGCAGGGTCAGGCGGTGGATCACGTGCGGGCCGGGAAAATCCACCCGCTGGGCGAGGTCGCGGTAGCTCACGGTCTCGCCGGCCCGCGCGCAGGCGATGAGCGCGCGGCGCAGGTCGGCGGTCAGCTTGGTGGCGTCTCCAGGTGGCGGGGTCATATCGTCCTGGCTTCGGGCTTTCCCTTCTGTCGCAAAGCTGCCAGACAGGCGCAAGCGTCCTTCACTTCGCCGGGGCTCCCGCGTTGCGCAGTTTCGATGTCATAGTTCTCGGCGCCGGGGCGGCCGGGCTCATGGCGGCCATCGAGGCCGGGCGGCGCGGCCGCACCGTCCTGGTGCTGGAAAAGTCGGCGAAGCCGGCGGAGAAAATCCGCATCTCCGGCGGCGGCCGCTGCAACTTCACCAACCTGCGCTGTGCGCCGGCGAATTTCCTGT
>DAIQBR010000301.1:0-2069 GCA_036781105.1 Kiloniellaceae bacterium | reverse complement strand
GCATGCCGGGACGGAAAACTACCTGTCGCAGAACCCGCGCTTCTGCATCTCGGCATTGAAGCGCTACACTCCGCGCGATTTCCTCGCGCGGGTCGAGGCGGCGGGCATCGCCTGGCACGAGAAGGCCCTGGGGCAGCTCTTCTGCGACGGCTCTGCGCAGCAGATCATCGACCTGCTGCTGGCGGATTGCGCCGCGGCGAATGTCGAACTGCGGACGGAATGCGAAGCCTTGCGTGTCGAAAAGCGCGGCGAAGGCTTTCACCTCACCACGAATCGCGGCGAAGTCGCCTG
The DNA here is from genome assembly GCA_036781105.1 of Kiloniellaceae bacterium. Classification (GTDB taxonomy): domain Bacteria; phylum Pseudomonadota; class Alphaproteobacteria; order Kiloniellales; family Kiloniellaceae; genus Pelagibius. The sequence goes on along the minus strand of DAIQBR010000301.1, from coordinate 1,778 downwards.
CGCCTCGCTGGTGGTGGCGACCGGCGGGCCGTCGATCCCCAAGATGGGTGCCACCGGCTACGCCTACGAATTGGCCAAACAGTTCGGGTTGAATGTAGTGCAGCCGCGCCCGGCCCTGGTGCCCTTCACCTTCGACCCGCTGGTGCTGGAGAAACTGAAACCGCTCAGCGGCGTCTCGACCGAAGCGATTGTGAGTTGCGGCAAGACTTCCTTCCGCGAGGCGCTGCTGTTCACCCACCGCGGCCTCAGCGGCCCGGCGGTGCTGCAGATCTCCTCCTACTGGCGCCCGGGTGACGAGATCACCGTGAACTTGCTGCCGGACTGCGACGCCTTCGAGCTTCTGCGCAGCGCGCGCAGCGAGCAACCGAGGACGGAGCTGCACAACCTGCTCGCCGAGTGGCTGCCGCGCCGTCTCGCCGCGATGCTCTGCGACGAGGCCGGCCTCGACGGCCGCCTCGCCGATCTCTCCGACAAGAAGCTGCGCGCCATGGCCGACCTGCTGAACCGCTGGCGCCTGAAGCCCGGCGGCACCGAGGGCTACCGCACGGCGGAGGTCACCGCCGGCGGCGTCGACACCGACGAAATCTCGTCGAAAACCTTCGAGGCGACGAAGGTGCCGGGCCTCTACTTCATCGGCGAGTGCCTCGACGTCACCGGCTGGCTCGGCGGCTACAATTTCCAATGGGCCTGGGCGTCAGGTCATGCGGCGGGGCAGGTGGTTTAGGACAGGCGCTCGGCCTTACTGGCTGCGGAGCTCGATTCTTCGTAGAAGACGTTGACGGCGTCCTTGGCATCTCTGAGGTGCCAGCCCTTCATGTAGAGATACATCACTGGAATGAGTTTCACACCTTGTGAAAGAAGCAATAGTGTCCGCTGCCTCTCATCTGCAGGCATGTCGCGAATCAGGCGTTGAATGCGGTTGGCGTGGATATCTTCCGGCGTCCAGCTGTAGGCGGGCAGATCTGTCGGGAGAACGGGGCCTCTCCAGAAGTAGCGCTCGCCTCTCCGCCCTGCGTATCCGAGTTCGCTGAGGAGTTTCATGATGACCGCAAATTCCTTTGGAACCTCGAAAGGTTCATCAGGATCGCGACCTTCGGGCAGATAGCAAAACCAGACCGCGTTGTCGAAGAAACAGTTTAGAACACGCTCGAAGCTGGGGTTTCTGCCAAAGAACGAACTCGCCTGCACCCTGACCTGATCGCGCGGGATGCGATAGCGGGCGCCCGCGGACGAGTACTCAACACAGTCATGGTAAGACAGTAGCCTGAGGGCGCAGAGCGTGGGCACGATGGCATCCCTGCACCGCTTGAACATGCTGCTGTCGGATTTCGGCTGGAGACCCGCCAACCGCAGGGAATTTTCGTACTCCCGCTGCCGCCTTTGCCGCCCCTTGGGGTCCAAGGGAATTCCTTCGAGAACATCGACATCTTGCAGGATCCAGAGCATCTCCTCGAAGTTGCTCTGAAAGCCATGGAAGACCTCGTGGCCGACAAGATTCTCAGGAGGAGAGTCAAGGTATGGCTCGCCGAAATGAGACATTCGTTCCGCCAGCCAGGCAACCATTTCTACATAGGCCTCCCGCTCGGTCTGGGCGCGCTTGATCGCGTCATCCTGTTCCAGGGCCAGCCATTCCCTTGCCTCGGGGCCTTCGCTTTGGCCGTCGTAGCCGCCGAGGCCGCGCAGGCTGTCGAAGAAGCTGTGACTCAGCGCGCCGTCCGGGTCCGTCCCGACGGCGAGCGCCGCCAGCAGCGGGCGTCCGGCGGCATGATCCTCGCGGA
>DAIQBR010000300.1:4870-5088 GCA_036781105.1 Kiloniellaceae bacterium | reverse complement strand
CATGAGCGGCAAACGCAAGCCCCCCCGCCAGACTCTTTCCCCCGAAGACCGCCGTCTCTGGCACCACGTCGCCGGGCAGATCAAGCCGCTCACCGGGCGCGACCGCCTGCACTCGCGCGCCGCCGAGCTGATCCACGAGGAACGCGCCGAGGAACCCTCGACCCGCCCGGCGCCGCCGCAGAAGCGCCGCGCCGGATCGGCACCGGGCGCTCTTGCCA
>DAIQBR010000300.1:2569-4740 GCA_036781105.1 Kiloniellaceae bacterium | reverse complement strand
CCTCGACCTGCACGGCCTGCGCCAGGCCGAGGCGCACCGGCGGCTGGAAACCTTCCTCGCCGAGAGCCAGGCGGCGGGCAAGCGCTGCGTGCTGGTGGTGACCGGCAAGGGGCTGCACAAGGAAGAGGCCGGCGTGCTGCGCAGCGCGGTGCCGCGCTGGCTGAACGAGGCACCCAACCGCTCGCGCGTGCTGTCCTTCGACTACGCCCAGCAGAAGCACGGCGGTACCGGTGCGATTTACGTCCTGCTGCGCCGGCGCCGCTGAACGCCTGTTATCCCCATGAACCGGTTGGTGAACCCCGCAGCGAGGAATCGCCTTCCGCTGCGGAAAGGGGTAAACTGTGATCCGGTTATCTGCCGGTCATAGCGAGGTTCTGCCTTGCCGCAGCTCTCTGGCTCCTGTCACTGCGGCGCCGTCCGGTTCTCCGTGTTTTCGCGCGCCGCGGTGCCCTTCATGCGCTGCTACTGCTCGATCTGCCGCAAGACGGCGGGCGGTGGCGGCTATGCCATAAATCTCTCCGGTGAGTCCGCCACGCTGAAGGTGGAAGGCGAGGAACACGTCGCCGTCTACCAGGCACGTGGTGCCGCCGGCGCGCCGGACGACGAGGTCAGCCCGGCGCGGCGCCATTTCTGCAAACACTGCGGCTCGGCGCTCTATGTCTACGATCCGCGCTGGCCGGAACTGGTGCATCCCTTCGCCTCGGCCATCGACAGTGCGCTGCCGGCGGCGCCGGAAAGCGTCTTCATCATGCTGGAATCGAAACCCACCTGGGTGAAGCTGCCGGGCGATGCCAAGCGCACCAACTGCTATGCCGAGTATCCCGAGGAATCGCTGGCCGACTGGCACAAGGCGCGCGACCTCTATGACGAGTCGGAAATACCATGACGCCTTTCGGTGAAAAGCTGCGGGAGATCCGCGCGGCGCGCGGCCTGGCGCTGAAGGACATGGCGGCTGGCCTGCAGGTCTCGCCGGCCTACCTCTCGGCCATGGAGCACGGCCGCCGCGGCAAGCCGAGCCGGCGCTTCGTGCACCGCGTCTGTCAGTTCCTCGGCATCATCTGGGACGAGGCGGAGGAGCTGCAGCGCCTCGCCGACCTGTCGCATCCCCGCGTGGTGGTCGACACCGCGGGCCTCAGCGTGAAGGCGACGCTCTTCGCCAACCTGCTGGCCGACCGCATCGCCGGGCTGGAAGAAGCCCAGCTCGACCGCCTGCTGGCGGAGATCGACTCGGCGGCGGCAGCTTCCGGAGAGGATTCCGGCGCGCCATGACCCCAGGCAGCGCCGTCGACACCATCACCGAACCGCAGCTCCGCGACCTGTACCTCTACTGGGCGGGCAAGCGCGGTGCGGTGAACTATCCGGCGCGCCGCGACATCGAACCGCAGGAAATTAAATCCCTGCTGCCTTACGTCATGCTGGTGGACGTGTTGGAGGACGGGCGCTTCTTCCGCTTCCGCCTGGTCGGCACCGACGTCGCCTTCGGGGTCGACCCGACCGGCAAGCTGGCCGACGAGGCGGTGCCGGAAGGCATCTACCGCGACCATATTACCGCGCTCTTCCGGCGCGGCGCCGCCGGGCCGGGCGCGCTCTACAGCCGCAGCAGCTATGCCTATACGAAACTGGAGGGCCCGCGCAGCATCAGCCGGCTGTTCATGCCGCTGGCCGCCGACGGCACGCAGGTCGACATGATGATGATCGGCCAGAAGGCCGACCGTCCCGGCCACAGCGGGCACTCCGCCTGGCAGGCCAACCCGCCCACCATTACCGAAGAGCTCGCGGTGCGGCTGCCCTGACGCGTTCTAGAGAATGAACTTCGAGAGGTCGGCGTTCTTGGCCAGCTCGCCGACGCGCACGCGCACCATCTCGGCATCGATGACGATGGTCTCGCCGCCGCGGTCGGTGGCGGTGAAGGAGATTTCCTCCAGCAGCTTTTCCAGTACCGTGTGCAGGCGGCGCGCGCCGATGTTCTCGACCGAGGAGTTGATCTCCGCCGAGAGGTCGGCCAGCGCATCGATCGCCTCGGGCGCGAAGTCCAGGGTCACCTCTTCGGTGTCCATCAGCGCCTTGTACTGGCGGATCAGGCTGTTCTCCGGCTCGGTCAGGATGCGCTTGAAGTCGTCGCGGGTCAGCGCGTCGAGCTCGACCCGGATCGGCAGGCGACCCTGCAGCTC
>DAIQBR010000300.1:2206-2546 GCA_036781105.1 Kiloniellaceae bacterium | reverse complement strand
GTGGAAGGCGCCCGAGGCGATGAACAGCACGTGGTCGGTGCGCACCGCGCCGTGCTTGGTCGCCACCGTGGTGCCCTCGATCAGCGGCAGCAGGTCGCGCTGCACGCCTTCGCGCGAAACGTCGCCGCCGCCGCGCGTCTCGCTGCGCGCGGTGATCTTGTCGATCTCGTCCAGGAAGACGATGCCGTTCTGCTCCACCGCGCCGATCGCCGCGGCGACGACGGACTCCTCGTCCAGCAGCTTGTCGCTCTCCTCGGCGATCAGCACCTCGTAGGACTCGGCGACGCTCATGCGGCGCTTCTTGGTGCGCCCGCCCATCGCCTTGCCGAAGATGTCACCC
>DAIQBR010000300.1:0-2160 GCA_036781105.1 Kiloniellaceae bacterium | reverse complement strand
CGGGCATGCCGGGGATCTCCATGGTCGGCAGCTGCATGCCGCCGGCATCCTGCACCTCGATCTCGACTTCCTTGGCGTCCAGCTCGCCCTGGCGCAGCCGGGTGCGGAACTTCTGGCGCGTGTCGGGGCTGGCGTTGGTGCCGACCAGGGCGTCGAGCACGCGCTCCTCGGCCTGCAGCTCGGCCTGGGCCTTCACCTGCAGGCGCTGGCGCTCGCGGGTCATGTGGATCGCGACCTCGGTGAGGTCGCGGATGATCTGCTCGACATCGCGGCCGACGTAGCCGACCTCGGTGAACTTGGTGGCCTCGACCTTGATGAAGGGCGCCTGGGCCAGCTTGGCGAGGCGGCGGGCGATCTCGGTCTTGCCGACGCCGGTCGGCCCGATCATCAGGATGTTCTTCGGCAGCACCTCCTCGCGCAGGTCCTCGGGCAGCTGCTGGCGGCGCCAGCGGTTGCGCAGGGCGATGGCGACGGCGCGCTTGGCGTCGTTCTGGCCGATGATGAACCGATCCAGCTCCGAAACGATCTCGCGCGGGGTGAAGAAGGAGGAGGACTCGGTGCTGCTCTCGCTGGCGGCTTTGCGGGGCTCAGCCATGGGGGGCCGCCTTTGACGGAAGGCTTTCGATCACGACGTTCTCGTTGGTGTAGATGCAGATCTCGCCGGCGATCTTCATGGCCTTGCGGGCGATGACCTCGGCGTCCAGGCCGTCCATGTCGACCAGGGCGCGGGCCGCGGCCAGGGCGAAGGAGCCGCCCGAGCCGATGCCGATGAGGCCGTCTTCCGGCTCCAGCACGTCGCCGTTGCCGGTCAGCACCAGCGAGGTCTCGGTGTCGGCCACGGCCATCATGGCCTCCAGGCGGCGCAGGTAGCGGTCGGTGCGCCAGTCCTTGGCCAGCTCGACGCAGGCCCGGGTCAGCTGGTTCGGATAGGTCTCCAGCTTGGCTTCCAGGCGCTCGAACAGGGTGAAGGCATCGGCCGTCGCCCCGGCAAAGCCGGCGATCACGTTATCCTTGCCCAGGCGGCGGACCTTGCGGGCGTTGGACTTCATCACCGTATTGCCGAAGCTGACCTGGCCGTCGCCGGCGACCACCACCCGGTCGCCCTTGCGGACCGAGAGGATCGTGGTGCCGTGCCACTGCGGGGGGCTGTTGTCGGACATGGACTGTCAAATGGGCGAAGCCGGCCGCCGGGTCAAGCCGCATTTCCCGGCGGCGGGGGCGGCAGGGAGCCCCGGAATGCGGTTGATTTCCGGCCCGGCCCCGCCACCGGCCAGGACGCTGGCTTATGGGGGGCCTTCCTGATAAAAGGGCGCCTTCGTTTGAGATTTGCAGCCGAAAGGCCCGCCCAGGGGCGGGACGAGACGATATGCGCCGGGCAACCATAGAGCGAAATACCAAGGAAACCAGGATCGCCGCCACGGTCGACCTCGACGGCTCGGGCAGCTACGAGGTCTCGACCGGCATCGGTTTCCTGGACCACATGCTCGAACAGCTCTCCCGCCACAGCCTGATCGACATCACGCTGAAGGCCGAGGGCGACCTGCATATCGACTACCACCACACCACCGAGGACAGCGGCATCGTGCTCGGCCAGGCGGTTTCCGAGGCGCTGGGCGAGCGCAAGGGCATCTGGCGCTACGGCTCGGCCCTCATCCCGATGGACGAGACGCTCAGCCGGGTAGCGCTCGACGCCTCCAACCGGCCCTACCTGATCTGGAACGTCGACTTCAACCGCGACAAGCTGGGCACCATGGACACCGAGCTGTTCAAGGAGTGGTTCCAGGCCTTTGCCCAGCATGCCGGGTTGACCCTGCACGTCGAGAACCTCTACGGCACCAACAACCACCATATCGTCGAGTCCTGCTTCAAGGCCCTGGCCCGCGCCCTGCGCGAGGCCATCCAGATCGACCCGCGCAAGGCCGACGCCGTGCCCTCGACCAAGGGCTCTCTCTAGCACCACCCGGCGGGGCCGGCGCCCGCTCCGGCGGGGCCGCTTCGCCGCAGCAGGACCGAAGGGGTCCGGGATGACCGTTGCGATCATCGACTATGGCTCGGGCAATCTGCGCTCGGCCGCCAAGTCCCTGGAGCGCGCCGCCGCCGAGGCGGGCGGCGGCCCGGTCGTGGTGACCGACGATCCGGAGGCGGTGGCGCGCGCCGACC
>DAIQBR010000299.1:0-5129 GCA_036781105.1 Kiloniellaceae bacterium | reverse complement strand
TCGATCTCTCAGGTGCCCGAGAAATACAGAGACCTGATCAGCCAGTAGGGAGACCGGTCACCGGCGAAAATCTATAGAGGCTTCGGGTCTTCAAATGGAGGAGGCGATGAAACTCGATGCGTATAAGCTCGGCCTCGCAACCGCGATCATCCTGGCCGTCGTGTGGATCATCTGCAGCCTTCTGGTCCTTGTCCTTCCCGCCTTGATGATGCAGATGGGCGGACATATGCTGCACGCCGACCTCGGCACCGCGCAGTGGACCCTGCGCTGGCCCGGATTTATCATCGGCTTGATCCTATGGAGCCTGCTGGGCGGGTTCCTGGTCTGGGCGGTCGCGGGGGTTTACAACCGCCTGGTCGGATAAGGCGACGAGCTTCCGAGGCGGGCGAGATGCCTGCAACGCTTGTCAGGCGCGGTAGACCTTTCAATGCGTCTGGATGTGCGGCGGCGCCCTTCCCCTGAACAGGAGAGACGGCCAGAACCATGTCGAAGGACGGTCCCCAACAGCCTCACGGCGACCGCTCGGCGCACTATGCCAAGAACAGTCTGACGCTGATCGGCGCCGTGTCGATGGGCACCGGCGTCATGATCGGCGCCGGCATCTTCGCCCTGACCGGCCAGGTCGCGGAGCTGGCCGGCAGCTGGTTCCCCCTCGCCTTCCTCGCGGCCGCATTGGTTTCCGCCTTCAGCGCCTATTCCTACGTGACGCTGTCGAAGGCCTATCCTTCGGCCGGCGGCATCGCCATGTTCCTGGAAAAGGCCTACGGCAAGACGATGATGACCGGCGCCTGTGCGCTGCTGATGTATTTCTCCATGGTCATCAACGAAAGCCTGGTCGCCCGCACCTTCGGCACTTACACGCTGCAGCTCTTCGACGTCGACGACGGTGGCATCCTGGTGCCGGTCCTGGGTGTCGCACTGCTGACCTTCGCCTTCCTGGTGAACATCCTCGGCAACCGCGTCATCCAGACCCTGTCCTTCTTCATGGCCTTTCTCAAGATCGCCGGCGTCGCGGTCTTTGCGCTGGCCGGTCTTTGGCTCTCCGGCCTCAGCTTCGAGAGCCTCTCCGCCGCCCCGGCCGAAACCGGCCCCGGCAGCTTTCTCGGCGCCGTGGCCCTGGCCGTTCTTGCGTTCAAGGGATTCACCACCATCACCAACAGTGGCGGCGAGATCGTCGACCCGCACCGAAATGTCGGCCGTGCCATCGTCATTTCGATCGTCATCTGCGTGATCATCTACCTGCTGGTCGCCCTGGCGGTAGCCGGCAATCTGACGCTCGACGAAATCGTACGGGCGCGAGACTACGCCCTGGCGGAAGCGGCGCGCCCGGCTTTCGGGCGTTTCGGCCTGTGGTTCACCGTCGGCTTCGCCATCGTCGCCACAGTCTCCGGCGTCATCGCCAGCGTCTTCGCGGTTTCGCGCATGCTCGCCATGCTGACAGACATGAAGCTGGTGCCGCACAGCCATTTCGGCATGCCCGGCGACATCCAGAAACACACCCTGGTCTATACGATCGTCGCCGCAATGCTGTTGACGGTATTCTTCGACCTGGGCCGCATCGCCTCACTGGGCGCCATCTTCTACATCGTCATGGATATCGCCGTACACTGGGGGATCCTGCGCCGTCTGCGCGGCGAGGTCGACGCCCGGCCGGCGATTCTGATCACCGCCATCGCGCTGGACGCCGCGGTGCTGGGCTCGCTGCTGATCATCAAGGCCCGGAGCGACATGCTGGTCGTCTATGCGGCAGCCGCCGGGATGTTGCTGATCTTCACCGGCGAACGGCTGTTCCTGAAGGCCGCCCGCAAGGAAGCCGATCGATGAAAGGCGGCCGCCGGAACTAAGCCGCGCCGGCTTCTTCCTTCGGCGGGAAGGTGGGCGGCAGGGAGCCGAGGCGCTTGGCCTCGTCCATGATCGGCACCAGGTCGCTGGAGACCAGGTCGTAGAGCTGCTTTGCCGAGTCGATGACGTAGTAGACGGTCTGGAAGATGTCGATGCGGTAGGGCGTGCGGAACACGGTCAGGGCATCGAAGGGCCGCCGCTCCGGCTTCGGGCTCTCCACCGCGTAAGGCGTCTCGCCGGCCGACGACGCGATCCCGGCGCCGTAGATGCGGGTGCCCTCCTCGGTCTCGATGAGGCCGAACTCCACGGTGAACCAGAACAGGCGCTGCATCATCCAGAGGTAGGACTTGTCGAGCCTGAGCGCCGCCTCGCCGTAGCCCTGCAGGAAGTCGGCGTAGGTCGGCAGGGTCAGCATGGGGCAGTGGCCGAAGATCTCGTGGAAGACGTCGGGCTCCTGCAGGTAGTCGAAGTCCTCGCGGCGGCGGATGAAAGTGGCGGCTGGGAATTTGCGCTGTGTCAGCAGGGTGAAGAAGCGCTTGGGCGAGATGAGGGCCGGCACCGGCTCGACGCCGAAGCCGCTGATCTCCTCCAGGCGGGCGTTCACTTCTTTCAGTTGGGGCACGCGGTCGGCCGGCAGGTCGAGCAGGTCCAGGCCCTTCAGGAAGGCCTGGCAGACACGGCCGGGCAGCAGCGCCTTCTGGCGCTGGCGCAAGTCGTGCCACACGGCGTTCTCTTCGGCGTCGTAGGGGATGATCCCTTGGGCGTCGGGGATCTTCGACTCGTAGCTGGTCGCTTTCGCCATGATCTCTCTCCTTCCCCTCGCGCGGGAAGCATGGATCAACAACTCCTGCATCGACCTCTTGGGCTCAGTCTGGGCCCTGGGCTGTTACCGAAGGCTTAACGATCCCGCGGGGCGGTCAGCCCTCGGCCTTCAGGACGCCGCGGCGGATCTGGTCCTCCTCGATGGAGTCGAAGAGGGCCTGGAAGTTGCCCTCGCCGAAGCCCTCGTCGCCCTTGCGCTGGATCAGCTCGAAGAACACCGGACCGATGACGTTCTTGGTGAAGATCTGCAGCAGGCGCCCGCCGTCCTCGGTGGGGGCGCCGTCGATGAGGATCTTGTTGGCGGCAAGCCGCGCCAGGTCCTCGCCGTGGCCGGGCAGGCGCTGGTCGACCTGTTCGTAGTAGGTGTCCGGCACGCCGGACTGGAAGTCGACGCCCTTCTGCTTCAGAGATTCCACCGAGCGGTAGATGTCGTCGGTGCCCAGGGCGATGTGCTGGATGCCTTCGCCCTTGTACTGCTCCAGGTACTCGGCGATCTGCGACTTGTCGTCGGAACTCTCGTTGATCGGAATACGGATTTTGCCGCAGGGGCTGGTCATCGCCTTGGACTTGAGCCCTGTCAGCTTGCCTTCGATGTCGAAGTAGCGGACATCACGGAAATTGAACAAACGCTCGTAGAAGTCCGCCCATTCCTTCATGCGGCCGCGATAGACGTTGTGGGTCAGGTGATCGATGTAGGTGAGCCCAGCCCCCGGGGGATGCTGGTCGACGCCGGGGATCGGCTTGAAGTCGACGTCGTAGATCGAACCGTTGTCGCCGTAGCGGTCGACTAGGTAGATGAGCGAGTCACCGATGCCCTTGATGGCGGGGATGTTCAGCTCCATCGGCCCGGCCGTAGACTCGACCACCCAGGCACCCATCTTGCGGGCCCGCGTGCAGGCCGCCGCCGCGTCCTTCACCCGGAAGGCGATGGCGCAGACCGAGGGGCCGTGCAGGAGGGTGAAGGCCTGCGGAAAGCCGTCGCTCTCGGCATTGAGGATGAAGTTCACGTCGCCCTGGCGGTAGAGGGTCACCGCCTTGGAGCGGTGCTTCGCGATGGCGGTGAAGCCCATCGTCTCGAAGAGGCGGCCCAGTTCCTCCGGCTTCGGCGAGGTGAACTCGACGAACTCGAAGCCGTCGGTCTGCATGGGGTTCTCCCACACACCTTCGGCCTGGCCCCCGCTCAGCGATTTTGCAGCGTCCGACATGCGTTACAGCCCTTCACTCGCGCGGCCGCTCGGCACCTTGGCCGGGCCGCGTCGTTGCCACACGTAAGCCACCCCTATGGCCCCTCTTATGCTGGGGACTTGTAACCATCAACTGGGCGCGCTTCGCGCCGCCCGCAAGGGGCGACTCGAAAGGACCGCAAGGGCAATGTACGGCGCCGGCCCGCCGACCTGCAATGCCCGCATGCCGTGTTGCGGCGCAGCAGAGACGCCGCGGCACGGCAGCGCGGCGGGTTTCTTGCGCCGCGGCCCGGCTGCGCCTCACGAAATGATTCGCCGCGCCGTGCGATTAGATGTTTCCTTGCTTTCTGTCGCGTAATCGCTTTGGCAAATTGTTAAATAGGTCAACGTAGATTACCTTTTTACTCGGCGTGGTCGGCGCAACCCAACCTAGAAGCCGACCTGCGCGGTGCCGTAACAGCAGGCAGGACGTTCGACCATGGCTTTGCAGGCGGTTTCCCTCGACGACAAGTACACGCGCGAAAGCGGACGGGTGTTCCTCACCGGCACCCAGGCGCTGGTGCGCCTGCCGATGATGCAGCGCCAGCGCGACCTCGCCGCCGGCCTCAACACCGCCGCCTTCGTCACCGGCTACCGCGGCTCGCCGCTGGGCGGCGTCGACCAGCAGATGGCCCATGCCCGCCAGTTCCTGCAGAAGCACCACATCGAATTCCAGGCCGGCGTGAACGAGGATCTCGCCGCCACCGCCGTCTGGGGCACCCAGCAGCTCGACCTCTTCGGCGACTCCAACTACGACGGCGTCTTTGCCATGTGGTACGGCAAGGGCCCCGGCGTGGACCGCTCCGGCGACGTCCTGCGCCACGGCAACATGGCCGGCAGCGCCCGGCACGGCGGCGTCCTGCTGCTCGCCGGCGACGATCACACCGCCAAGTCCTCGACCACCGCGCACCAGTGCGAGCTGACGTTCCAGGACCTCATGATCCCGGTGCTCAATCCCGCTGATGTGCAGGAGTTCCTCGACCTCGGCCTCTACGGCTGGGCGATGAGCCGCTACTCCGGCTGTTGGATCGGTTTCAAGACGATCAGCGAGACGGTGGAGTCCTCGGCCAGCATCGACGTCGACCCGGCGCGCACCCGCATCGTCCTGCCGGAGGATTTCGAGATGCCGCCGGGCGGGGTGCACATCCGCTGGCCCGACACGCCGCTGGAGCAGGAGGAGCGCCTGCACCGCCACAAGGTCTATGCCGCCCTCGCCTTCGCCCGCGCCAACAAGCTGGACCG
>DAIQBR010000298.1:3074-5130 GCA_036781105.1 Kiloniellaceae bacterium | reverse complement strand
CGCGCATCACGGCGGCAAGCGGCTCGACCCACTGCGGCGCGAAGACGCCGATGAGCTGGCGCTTCACCTTGGCCGGGTTGGACAGCGGCCCCAGCAGATTGAAGATGGTGCGGGTGCCCAGTTCCACGCGGGTCGGGCCGACGTGGCGCATGGCGCTGTGGTGGCGCTGCGCCATGAGGAAGCAGGTGCCGGCCTCGGCCAGGGCGCGCTCGACCAGCGCGAAGTCGGCCTCGATGTTCACGCCGAGTGCTTCCAGCACGTCGCTGGCGCCGCTCTTGGAAGAGGCCGCGCGGTTGCCGTGCTTGGCGACCGGCACGCCGCAGGCGGCGACCACGAACTGGCTGGCGGTGGAGATGTTGTAGCTGCCGGTGCCGTCGCCGCCGGTGCCGCAGATATCGATGGCGCCGGCGGGCGCCTTGATGGTGGTCATCTTGGAGCGCATGACCGTGGCGGCGCCGGTGATCTCCTCCACCGTCTCGCCGCGCACGCGGAGTGCCATGAGGAAGCCGCCCATCTGCGCCGGGGTGGCGTCGCCGGACATCATGATGTCGAAAGCCTGCTCGGCCTCGCCGCGGGTCAGCGCCGCGCCGGTCGCGACCTTGCCGATCAGGCCCTTCAGCTCGGGCGTCGCCGCGTTCATCTGCCGGCTCCTCAGGCCGCCGCGGCCGGGTCGGCGAGCTTCAGGAAATTGCGCAGCAGGGCGTGGCCTTCCTGGGAGGCGATGCTCTCGGGATGGAACTGCACGCCATAGATCGGCAGCGTCTTGTGCTGCAGCCCCATGATGACGCCGTCGTCTGCGGTCGCCGTGATCTCGAGCTGGTCGTGCGGGAAGCTCGCCGGGTCGAGGGTGAGGGAGTGGTAGCGCGTCGCGGTGAGCGGCGAGGGCAGGCCGGCGAAGACGCCGCGGCCTTCGTGGCTGACCTGGCTCAGCTTGCCGTGCATCGGCGCCGGTGCCCGCACCACCTTGCCGCCGAAGTGCTGGCCGATCGCCTGGTGGCCGAGACACACACCGAAAATCGGCACCTTGCCGGCGGCGGCCGCAATGGCTTCCAGGCAGACACCGGCGCGGTCCGGGTCGCAGGGGCCCGGTGAGATGACGATGCCCTGGGGCCGGAGCGCCAGGATCTCGGCCGCGGTGATCTTGTCGTTGCGGCGCACCTCGACCTTCGCCCCCAGTTCCCCCAGGAAGTGGAAGAGGTTGTAGGTGAAGCTGTCGTAGTTATCGATTAGCAGAAACATATCAGATGCTTGCGCCGCGGACTTGCGCCCCGTTCTTGCTCCCTTGTTCCCCACTTATAACAGGCTGCGGCCAGCCGCGGAAAGGTGCCTCTTCGCTTCTACTGGAAGGATCGCGCCGCGGGCCGGGCTTGACCTTCCAGTTACTGGAAGCCTAAATCTTACGGGGTCCACGATCGAGGAGGCGTCATGAATATCGGAACCGCCGCCCGGCACTCTGGCGTGCCGGCCAAGACCATCCGCTACTACGAGTCGGTGGGCCTCATCGCGCCGGCCGAGCGCAGCGGGTCCGGCTACCGGGTGTACGACCGCAACGACGTGGAGACCCTGCGTTTCGTGCAGCGGGCGCGCAGCCTGGGCTTCTCGGTGGAGGAGGTCGGCAGCCTGCTGGCCCTGTGGCGCGACCGTGAACGCAGTTCGGCCGAGGTGAAGGCCATGGCCCGCCACCGCGTCGCCGACATCGACCGCAAGATCGCCGAGCTGACGGAGATGCGCGAGACCCTCACGCATCTCATGGCGCGCTGCCACGGCGACGCGCGCCCGGACTGCCCCATTCTGCAAGGCCTCGCCGGCAAGGCACCCCAGCCGGCCGACGCCTGACACCGCCCGGCACCGGCGTTTTCGCCCGATTGTTCGTTAACCACGCCGTGCTAGCCTTCGGGCGCATGACCAAGGGCGATTCGCATAGATCCAAAGCCGGCAAGTCGAGGCTGGGGCGCCGTCCGAGCCCCGAGGCGCTGTGGAGCGGCGCCGCCATGGCCGGGCTGCTGCTGCTCGGCCTGCTGCTGGGCGGGGTCGGCGGCATCTTCCTGGACCGCCA
>DAIQBR010000298.1:1149-3028 GCA_036781105.1 Kiloniellaceae bacterium | reverse complement strand
CGCCGGTGATCGCCGCCGTCCCGGAACTTGCGGCCCCCGCGGCCCCGCAGCCGGCGCCGCGCGTGCTCTCGGCGGCACCGCAGATCGACCGCGAGGCCCTGGAGGCCCAGTACCACGAAAGCCAGGCGCAGGAAGCCCTGCGCGAGCTGCAGGACGCGCTGCCGTCCGCCGTGCCGCCGCCGGCCCAAGGCGCCTGGCAGGGCGATCTGCCGCGCTGGCAGCAGCATGCCGTCGCCGCGGCCGAGGCCGGCACGCGCCCGATGATCGCCATCGTGCTGGACGACGTCGGCGTGAACCGCCGCGGCGCCCGCCGCGCCATCGCGCTGCCGGCGCCGCTGACCATCGCCTTCATGACCTATGCCGAGGGCCTGCGCGAGATGACTACGGCGGCGCGCGAGGCCGGCCACGAACTGATGCTGCACGTGCCGATGCAGCCGATGAGCGAGGCCATGGATCCCGGCCCCAACGTGCTGCGCGACGACCTGCTGCCGGCCGAGCTGGTGCAGCGCCTGGCCTGGGGCCTGGACCGCTACGAGGGATACGTCGGCATCAACAATCACATGGGCAGCCGCTTCACCGCGTCGCGCGAGGGCATGTCGCTGGTGATGGACGAACTGAAGGCGCGCGGCCTGCTGTTTCTCGACTCGCTCACCGCCGGCAACTCGGTGGCCGGTGAGATGGCGGCGCTGCGCGGCGTGCCCTACGCGGTGCGCGATGTCTTCCTGGACAACCAGCCCGACGACCCGGCGGCGATCCACCGCCAGCTATTCCTTCTGGAACAGACCGCGCGCGAGCGCGGCTACGCCATCGGCATCGGCCACCCGCACGACGGCACGGTCGATGCCCTGGCACGGTGGATTCCGGAAATGCGCGCGCGCGGCTTTGCCCTGGTGCCGATCTCCGCCATCGTGCGCCACCGCCAGCGCCTGGCCGCACAGCAGGCCGCCGACGGCTGAGCCTGTTTCAGGCCGTGTTGCCGGTCGCGATACGCAGCAGCTAGAAATCGGCGGCCAGGTCTTCCTGCACCTCGGCGCCGAAGCGCTTGTAGAAATCCGGAATGTGGGTCTCGAGATAGACCGCCGGGCAGTTCAGCCTTGCGGCATCCTGCAGCAGCTGCCGGGCGAGGCGGGTGGCGTGGCCGCGCCCGCGGAACGGCGGATCGACGTAGAGCGCCGCCAGCCAGGGGGTGAGGTGCGGCCGCTCGGGGTCGTCGTTCACGATGAGGTTCACCGTGCCGGCCACTTCGCCGCCGTCGAGGGCGATCAGGGAGAGCGGGATGGTGTCGCGGTCTTTCGCCTCGCCGAGGCGCGACTCGAAATGCTCCGGGCTGTAGCCGTCCATGCCGAACCAGAAGGCTTCGTAGATCCAGTTGGCGACCAGGGGGCGGTGTCCGGGCGCCTCGAAGAGATGGCAGATCGTCTGGGTCATGGCGCAATTCTAAAACCGGTTCGGCTCTGTTTGTGAAGCCCCCGGGTGAGGTTCCGGCCGTTCATTCGAACGCCTACCGTTCCTGCCGGGCGGCGCAAACTCAAAGGGGCCGCCTCGCGGCGGCCCCTCCATGAGCTGGTGAGTCAGGGCCCCCGATAACGGGGTCCCGCTTCGGAAGGTGTTACGAGTCGGAAGAAGGCTGCTCCATCAAACCCGTAATACATCCAAGGCCCTGGGACTCCACCGAGATCTCATGAGACATTGGATCACCTCCTTTCAGCTGTTGAAACAGGAACCCCACTTCACCGCGATTCGCGAAAAGCGGCAAGGGGATTTACGCCGACCAGTCTGCGCCGGCCAAATTTTCAAATGGTTAACGCGGCGCGGCTCTAGTTGCCCCGGCGCGCGGCGAAGCGGACGGCTTCCTCGGCGCTGCGCAGCAGGGCGCGGG
>DAIQBR010000298.1:0-1138 GCA_036781105.1 Kiloniellaceae bacterium | reverse complement strand
AGCACTCCTGGTGCTCCGACTCCGGCTTGCTGTCGGCGACGATGCCGGCACCGGCCTGGATGAACATCGTATCGTCCTTCACGATCGCGGTGCGCAGCGCGATGCAGGTGTCCATCGCGCCGCCGGCGCCGAAGTAACCGACGCAGCCGCCGTAGACGCCGCGGCGGTCGGGCTCCAGCTCCTCGATGATCTCCATGGCGCGCACCTTGGGCTCGCCGGAGACGGTGCCGGCGGGAAAGCCGGCGATCAGCGCGTCCATCGCGTCCTTGCCCTTGGCGAGGCGCCCTTCGACGTTGGAGACGATGTGCATGACGTGGCTGTACAGCTCGATGACGTTCTTCTCCGTCACCTTCACGCTGCCGATCTCGGTGACGCGGCCGACGTCGTTGCGGCCGAGGTCCAGCAGCATGAGATGCTCGGCGAGTTCCTTGGGATCGGCCAGCAGGTCCTCGGCCAGCGCACGGTCCTCGGCCGGCGTGGCGCCGCGCGGGCGGGTGCCGGCGATCGGCCGGATGGTCACGGTGTCGTCGCGCAGGCGCACCAGGATCTCGGGGCTGGAGCCGACGATGGCGAAGCCGCCGAGATCGATGAAGAAGAGGAAGGGCGAGGGGTTGAGGCGCCTGAGCGCGCGGTAGAGCGCGAAGGGCGGCAGCTTGAAGGGCAGCGAGAGACGTTGCGACAGCACCACCTGGAAGATGTCTCCCGCCAGGATGTAGTCCTTGGCCTTCAGCACCATGGCCTGGAAGTCGTCCTGGGTCATGTTGGCCGCAGGCGGCGGCAGGTCGTCGAGGCCGGCCACGACGTCGCGGCGCTGCGGCAGCGCGCGCTCGAAGTCCTGCGCCACGTCGGCCAGGCGTTCGCAGGCCTGCGCGTAGGCGGCGCGCGGCGCGACGTCGCTGCGCGGCCAGACCGGGGTGAAGACGGTGACCAGGTCCTCGACGCGGTCGAAGACGGCGACGATGGTCGGGCGCATGAACAGCCCGTCGGGCACGTCGAGGGAGACCGGGTTCTGCTCCGGCAGCTTCTCCATCAGGCGCACGGTGTCGTAGCCCATGTAGCCGAGCAGGCAGGAAGCCATCGGCGGCAGGCCTTCCGGCAGCTCGAAGCGGCATTCCTCGATCAGCGCGCGCAGGCTGTC
>DAIQBR010000297.1:2148-5157 GCA_036781105.1 Kiloniellaceae bacterium | reverse complement strand
TGTTGTTTGGTCTTCGTGCCGGCGCATTGCGCCGGGGGCGAAGGAGGCCTGATCAGGCGTTCGCCGCGTGCTTGGCAGGCTCAGCGCTGTCGCTGCTGACCGGGTCGCGCAGCACGTAGCCGCGGCCCCACACGGTCTCGATGTAGTTGTCGCCGCCGGTCGCCGTGGCCAGCTTCTTGCGAAGCTTGCAGACGAAGACGTCGATGATCTTCAGTTCCGGCTCGTCCATGCCGCCGTAGAGATGATTGAGGAACATCTCCTTGGTCAAGGTGGTGCCCTTGCGCAGCGAGAGCAGCTCAAGGATGCCGTATTCCTTGCCGGTCAGGTGGAGGGGCTGGCCCTCGACCTCGACGGTGCGGGTATCCAGATTGACGGTGAGCTTTCCGGTCGAGATGACCGAGTCCGAATGCCCCTTGGAGCGCCGGACGATCGCCTGGATACGGGCAACCAGCTCGCGCTTGTCGAAGGGCTTCGTCAGGTAGTCATCGGCGCCGACGCCCAGGCCCTTGATCTTGTCGTCCAGCCCGCTGAGGCCGGAGAGGATCAGGATCGGGGTCTTGACCCGGGCGGCCCGCAGCCGCCGCAGGACCTCGTAGCCGTCCATATCGGGCAGCATCAGATCCAGAATGATGATGTCGTAGTCGTAGAGTTTTCCGATCTCAAGGCCGTCTTCGCCCATATCGGTCGTGTCGCACACGTAACCCTCTGATCGGAGCATCATTTCGATGCCCTGGGCTGTGGCGGTATCGTCCTCGACAAGCAGAACTCTCATGGTGTGACCTAGTGCCTAAATGGTTCGCCTGGGATTGATTATTAACCAATTTGCCAAAGCAATGTTAATAAATTCTTACCAACGTTAATTATCTTAGGTCTTTGGCGAACAATCGGTTTTCCCCCCGCGGGGAGGGCGATTTTTCCTAATTTTACCCAACCTTAAGCCTGATAACGCAGACTGCCCGCAGTGGTCGATGTCATCAGGCAAGGGGGGCCGTTCGGCAAGCTCAGGAATGGTCGCTTCCACCTTCGTTAAGGAAATAGGGCAATTGGCCGACTACCGCCTCTACGGGCGGGTCGCCGGCGTGCTGGGCATGCTGGTGGAGGTTGTCGGCCTGGAGCAGGCCCTGTCGATCGGCTCACGCTGCGGCATTCATGCCCAGGGCGGCCGCCGGGTGATCTGCGAGGTGATCGGTTTCCGCCAGCGCCGGGCACTGCTGCTGCCCTTTGGCTCACTGGACGGCGTCGGCCTGGGCTGCAAGGCCGAAGTGATGGAGAGCGAGCCCCTGGTGCGTCCCTCCAAGGCCTGGCTCGGCCGCGTGGTCAACGCGCTGGGCGAGCCGATAGACGGCAAGGGCCCGATTACGGACGGACCGCTGGCCTATGGCCTGCGTGCCTCGCCGCCGCCGGCCCACAGCCGCCGCCGCCTGGGCGGCAAGATCGACCTCGGCGTGCGCGCCATCAATACATTCCTGTCCTGCTGCCGCGGCCAGCGCATGGGCATCTTCGCCGGCTCCGGCGTCGGCAAGTCGGTGCTGCTGTCCATGCTGGCGCGCTATGCCGAGGCCGATGTGAACGTCATCGGCCTGATCGGCGAGCGCGGCCGCGAGGTGCAGGAGTGGCTCGAGGACGACCTCGGACCGGAGGGCCTGGCCCGCTCGGTCGTCGTGGTGGCGACCTCCGACGAACCGCCCCTGATGCGCCGCCAGGCGGCCTACCTGACCCTGGCGCTCAGCGAGTATTTCCGCGACCAGGGCGGCGACGTGCTCTGCCTCATGGATTCCGTGACCCGCTTCGCCATGGCGCTGCGTGAAATCGGCCTTTCCGCCGGCGAGCCGCCGGCCAGCAAGGGCTACACGCCCTCAGTTTTCGCCGAATTGCCGCGCCTGCTGGAGCGCGCCGGGCCGGGCATCGACGACGGCTCGGTGACCGGGCTGTTCACCGTGCTGGTGGAAGGCGACGACCACAACGAACCCATCGCCGATGCCGTGCGCGGCATCCTGGATGGCCACATCGTGCTGGAGCGTCAGGTCGCGGAGCGCAACCGCTATCCCGCCATCAACCTGCTGCGCAGCGTCTCGCGCACCATGCCGGACTGCAACAGCGCGGCGGAGAATGACTTGGTGAACCGCGCGCGCGGACTGCTGGCGACTTACGAGAACATGGCGGAACTGATCCGCATCGGCGCCTACAAACAGGGCAGTGACCCGGCGGTCGACGAAGCGATCCATTACAACGACGACCTGGAGACCTTCCTCGGCCAGAAGAAGGACGAGGTGAGTCACCTGGCGGACGGCTACAGCCGCCTGGCCGAGCTGCTCGGCATGCCGGATCCGCGCAGCGACGCCGGTGAAACCGAAGCCGCGCCGCCGGAGACCTCGGCGGTCGATCCAGGGGCCGACCCGGAAGCCGACTCCGGGGCCGAGGCGCCGGCGCGCGGCTCTGAGAACGCGCGGGCTTTCGACAAGCGCCGCGCACGCATGGCCGAAGCGTTGAACCTGCGCCGCGCCGCTACGGCCGGCTAGGGAGGACTGCTTCCGGGAGACCGGAAGGGGATGTAAGAGGACCTTTGTTAGGTAGGAGTTGATTTGCGGTGACTGCTCTTGATCAATTGGTGCGCCTGCACCGTTGGACCCTGGACGAGAAGCGCCAGAAGCTGGCTGAGCTGGAGCGCTTTCGTGCCAAGCTGCAGGGCAATGTCCAGACCCTCGAGGCCGAGTTGCTGCGCGAGCAGGCCGCTGCCGAGTTGTCGCCAACCGCCAGCCTTTCTCTGCCGGGCTTCATCCAGGCGACCGGTGAGCGGCGCCGCAAGATCGAGGACTCCATCGCCGAAGTCGATCGCTCCATCGAGGCGGCGCGCGACGAGATCACCCAGGCCTTCCAGGAGTTCAAGAAGTACGAAACGGCGCACGGCAACCACCTGCGCCGCGAGGCCCAGAAACAGTCGCGGCGCGAACAGACCGCTTCCGACGAGCTGGGCATCGAGCTGCACCGCCGCCAGAACTCCCGCTCGGC
>DAIQBR010000297.1:397-2099 GCA_036781105.1 Kiloniellaceae bacterium | reverse complement strand
GGGGTTGCGTCAGCGAGGGCGGCGTCCCCGCAGATGGGTCGGCCGCAGCGCGCCGCCGGCGGTCGCCTCTGCCAGCGCCCGCCGCGCTGCCGACCACCGCTCATGCGCCTCCGCGCTCGACACCTCGATGATCCGCTCGCGCAGCGGTCCCTCGATGGCGGCGACTTCCTGTGCTGAGATTTCTGCGTACCAGGCGTTGCGGTCGCGCGTCTCGACGGACTCAAACCCCGCTTCGCGCATGATGCCGGCCGTCTCAGCCGCAGTCGCCATGGTGAACTTCAGGTGCCCGAGGTCGATGTAGCGCCGGAAGGCGGCGTTCTGCAGGGCGTTTTCGCCGGCCAGCCAGTCGCTGGCCGCGAACAGCCCGCCGGGCTTCAGCACCCGCAGGATTTCCAGGTAGAGCGCCTTCTTGTCCGGAATGTGGATGAGGGCGTCCTTGCTGAACACCAGGTCGAAGCTCGCCGGTTCGAAGGGCAGGGGGCCGGGTTCCACCAGGCGGCAGTCGACACTGGCGCCGACACCGGCTTCTGCGGCATTGCGCTCGGCCCGCGCGATGATCTGCGGTTCGACGTCGATGGCGACCACCTGCGCGCCCTTGTCGCGTGACAGGACGATGGCGGGCCCGCCGGTGCCGCAGCCGATGTCGAGCACCCGTTGGCCGGCGAGGTCGAGCCCGCGCAGGATCTCGCCGACCTCTTCCGCCCCGCCTGGTGAGAGGAAGCCCGGGCCCCAGACCAGGTGCAGCCGGTCGATGAAGTCTTCGCTGTATTGGATCGCCACGCGTTCAGCTCCGCCGTTGGTGCGGCGCAGCTTAGCAAGCGCGTTGCGGCATGCCCAAGGCTCTAGACGCTCAGGCCGTCGTGCGGTCGGTCGGCGGACTGCGCGGCGAGCAGCTGCAGCCAGTCCTGCGAGGCCTGGAAGCTGAGGCGGCCGTTGTAGCCGGCGATGGCGTTGGTTTCCTCGAAGAGCGCGATGAGGTCGCCGCGCGCCAGGCTGGGCAGGGGCCGCCGGCTGCGCAGCACCAGATCGAAGAGGCGCGCGCGGACCAGGCCGTCGAGCTGCAGCTCGCCGTGGTGCGTGAGCTCCAGTTCCAGGACGAAGCGGGTCGCGTTGTCGTCCTCGCCGCCGCCGCGGCCGCCGTGGTCCTGGTGGCGGAAGAAGCAGCGCAGTTCGCGCAGCCCCTGATCGCTCCACAGCGGCAGGTTCACGAAGCGCCACTCACCCGCGGCGGTCTCGATGCTGCGGCTCAGGCCGGCGAATTCGCGGCCCAGGCGCTCCGCCAGGTCCCTGCGATCGCCTGCCTCGCCGGGGGTACCCGCCTTGGCGAGCCAGCCGGCGACGTTGCCCTGGTTGAGCGCGGAGAGGAAGAACAGCACGCCCGAGGCGAGCCGTGGGCCGACCTGCGGCAGGGCACGGGCGACCGCTTCGCTTTGGGCCGCCGGCAGGCCGTGGAACAGAGCTTCTTCCAGGCTCTCGAGGCTCGGCCAGGCCGCGGCCAGAGCCGGCAGGGAAGCCGCTGCCCGGCCTTCCGGCGGCAGGGCGATTTCGAGCGCCAGGCTGGTGCCGGGCGGCAGCGCCGCGCGGGTGTCCAGGGTCAGGGTGCCGAGCGGCGTATGCAGGATCGGCTGGCCGCTGCTGGTGGCGGCGGTGACCAGGCCGGTGACACGCAGGGTCCCGGGCGCCGCTGTCGGCGCCGGCGCTC
>DAIQBR010000297.1:0-332 GCA_036781105.1 Kiloniellaceae bacterium | reverse complement strand
GAGGCCCTGCAGGGCGGTGGCCAGGGAGTGGCCGCTGCTGGCAACGGCCGCCTGGGGCGCGAGGCGCAGACCGGGCGCGGCACCGCCGGGCGTGGCCGCCGCCTGATTGGGTGTGCCTGCCGCGGCGGGGGCGGCAGCGGGGCCGCCGGCCGGATTGGCCGCCGGATTGGTTGCCGGCAGCGGTATCGCCGGTGCACTGGGCGCTGCCGGCGTGGCCGCCGGTGCCTGGCCTGGCAGGGTCGCGGGGGTCGCGCCGCCGGCGGTGCCGGGCAGGCCGAGCGTGGCGACGCCGCTCCCACCCGCCGCCAACAGCGCGTCGGTCGCCCCGTGGA
>DAIQBR010000296.1:0-5231 GCA_036781105.1 Kiloniellaceae bacterium | reverse complement strand
CAGGGGCGCGCGGCGGTTCACGATGCGGTAGAGGTAGGCGCGCCGCGTCGCCGAGAAGCGGGCGTGGAAATCGCCGGGCACCTCTTCGGCCGAGAGCACCGCCACCGGCGCCGGCTTCAGGTGGAAGTTCACCGCCTTCATCACCGTGTCCGCGGTGGTCTCTTTCGCCAGGTCGAAGTGCGCGGCCTGGCCGAGGGCATGCACGCCGGCATCGGTGCGCCCGGCGCCTTCGACCAGCACGCGCTCGCCGCAGAAGCCGTGGATGGCTTCTTCGAGGGCCTGCTGCACCGAGGGGCCGTTGGCCTGGCGCTGCCAGCCGACGAAATCGCCGCCGTCGTATTCGACCACGATCTTGTAGCGGGTCACGGCAGCACGGTTCCTTTCGGCAGGTCGAAGCCGCGCAGGAAGGCCCCGGTCTCCATCGGCGCCTTGCCGGCCCGCTGCAGCTTTAAGAGACGCAGGGCGCCGCTGCCGCAGGCGACGGTCGCCTTGTCGTCCAGCACGCAGCCCGGTTTGCCGCTGTCCGGCAGCGGTTGCGCCGCCAACACCTTCACCCGCTCGCCGTCGACCTCGAAGAAGGCGCCGGGCCAGGGCGTGAAGGCGCGCACCCGGCGGTCCAGCTCGGCGGCGCTGGCGCGCCAGTCGAGGCGGCCTTCGGCCTTGTCGAGCTTGGCCGCGTAGGTGACGCCGGCCTCGGGCTGCGGCGTCGCGGTGAGGCGCCCGCTGTCGAGCCCCTCCAGGGCCTCGTTGATCGTTTCGGCGCCGAGCGCGGCCAGGGTGTCGTGCAACGCCGCAGCGTTCATATCCGGGGCGATCGGGATCGCCCGCTGCAGGATCATCGGGCCGGTGTCGAGGCCTGCGTCCATCTGCATGAGGCTCACGCCGCTCTCGGCATCGCCGGCCAGGATCGCGCGCTGGATCGGCGCCGCCCCGCGCCAGCGCGGCAGCAGGGAAGCATGGACGTTCACGCAGCCCAGGCGCGGCGCGTCGAGGATCGCTTGCGGCAGGATCAGGCCGTAGGCCACCACCACCGCGACGTCGGGGTTCAGCGCCGCGAAGTCGGCCTGCGCCTCGGCGGTCTTCAGCGAGGTCGGCGTGCGGACGGGCCAGCCCCGGCTCTCGGCATAGGCCTGCACCGGGGAGGGGCGCGGCTTCTGGCCGCGCCCGGCCGGGCGCGGCGGCTGGCAGTAGACGGCGGCGATTTCGTGACCGTCCGCGGCCAGGGCCTTCAGGGTGGGAACGGCGAAGTCGGGGGTCCCCATGAAGGCGACCCTTAGAGGCTTGGGGCTCAGGGACATCCCAGTCCCGGCCTCAGACCGTGGCGTAGCTGGCCAGGGGGGTGTTGGACTTCTTCGCCTTCAAGAGCTTGCGCAGGATCATGTTGCGCTTCAGCGCCGTCAGGTGGTCGACGAAGAGGATGCCGTCGAGATGGTCCATCTCGTGCTGGATGCAGGTCGCCAGCAGGCCCTCGGCCTCCATCTCGCGGATCTCGTTCTCGCGGTCGAGGAAGCGCACCCGGATCTTGGCCGGGCGGGCGACCTCGCCGTAGTGCTCCGGCAGCGAGAGGCAGCCTTCTTCGTAGGCGGCGTCGTCGTCGGAGACCGCGACCAGTTCCGGGTTGGCCATGTAGAGCGGCGCCTTCTCTTCGTCGTCGCCGGCGATGTCGACCACGATGACGCGCTTCAGCACGCCGACCTGGGGCGCGGCGAGGCCGATGCCGGGGGCGGCGTACATGGTCTCCAGCATGTCGTCCATGAGGCGGCGAATCTCGTCGTCGACGGCCTCGACGGGGTCGCAGACCTTCTTCAGACGCGGGTCCGGCGCGGTGATGATGGGGAGCAGGGCCATGGCTTGGTTAGGTATGGCCAGATTCGTCCGGGGTCAAGAGAATCAGCAGGCGCCGCCTCGCCTTTCTGGCTCCCCCGCGGGCTTCCGTGCTAGGCTGGGATTCGCGTTCTGTTCCCCTCTTGGAGTCGGGCCCCCATGGACCTGCTGACCCTGATCCTGGCCGTCGTCGCCGCCCTGGCGGTGGGCGCCGCCCTCGCCCTGGCCCTGCGCCGCCCGGCCCCGCCGCGCGACAGCGGCGAGCTGGCCGGCCTCGCCGGGCGCCTCGCCCA
Source organism: Kiloniellaceae bacterium (assembly GCA_036781105.1). Classification (GTDB taxonomy): domain Bacteria; phylum Pseudomonadota; class Alphaproteobacteria; order Kiloniellales; family Kiloniellaceae; genus Pelagibius. The sequence continues at coordinate 3,114 of DAIQBR010000296.1, read as the reverse complement.
GATGGCCGAGAGCCAGAACGCGGTGCAGAACACCATCGTCGAGCGCCTGCAGACCCAGGAGCGGGTGGTCATCAAGGCGGTGGACGAGCGCCTGCAGGGATTTTCCAAGCAGGTCGGCGACAAGCTGACCGATTCCACCACCAAGCACCAGACGGCGCTGGCCGAGCTGCGCGAGCGCCTGGTGGTCATCGACAAGGCGCAGCAGAGCCTCACCGAGCTGTCGACCCAGGTGGTCGGGCTGCAGGACATCCTCGCCAACAAACAGGCGCGCGGCGCCTTCGGCGAGATCCAGCTGCGCGACCTGGTGGAGGCGACCCTGCCGCCCTCGGCCTATGCGTTTCAGGCGACCATGAGCAACGGCAAGCGGGCGGACTGCCTGCTGCAACTGCCCAACCCGCCGGGCGCCATCGCCATCGATTCCAAGTTCCCGCTGGAAAGCTATGAGGCGCTGCGCAACGCCGGCAGCGACGAGGCGCTGATCACGGCGGCGCGGCGCGGCTTCAAGGCCGACGTGCTGCGCCACGTGAAGGACATCGCCGAGCGCTACAACATCCCCGGCGAAACGGCGGAATCGGCCCTCATGTTCCTGCCCAGCGAGGCGGTCTACGCCGAACTGCACGCCAACTGCCGCGAGGTGGTCGAGGCCTCCTACAAGGCCCGGGTCTGGATCGTCTCGCCGACCACCCTCATGGCCACCCTCAACACCGTGCGCGCAGTGCTGAAGGACGTGCGGATGCGCGAGCAGGCGGCGATCATCCAGACCGAGGTCGGCAAGATGATGGAGGACGTGCTGCGGCTCGACAAAAGGGTCGGCAAGCTGGAGAGCCACTTCGACCAGGCCGCCCGCGACATCCAGGACATCCGCACCTCGGCCGGCAAGATCGTCAGCCGCGGCGAGAAGATCGGCGAGCTGGAGCTGGAAGAGGCCGAGCGCGAGGCCGAGCAGGTCGCCCCGCCGCCGCCGGAACTGGGCACCCCCACCACGCACTAGGGGCGGCGCACTCGGGGCGACGCACTAGGGACGACGCACTAGGGGCGCCGGCGGGCGGCGGCGCCCTGCGGCAGGCTTCAGGGCCCAGGCGGACAGACGCCTCGTCCTTCGAGACAGCCGCCCCAACAAGGTCGGGGCGGCTTCCTCAGGATGAGGCTTGAGTTTGTGAAAGCGAACTCCGAGCCTGTCTCACCCAAACGCAAGGTCCTCATCCTGAGGAGGCGCAAAGCGCCGTCTCGAAGGACGAGGACCGTGCCGGCGGAAAGGGCGACAGCTTCGGAACTTGAGAGTCCGCGGGTGACGTTCAGGGTCAGGTGAGCGACCGGCAGAGATGCAATTAATCTATAATGAGTTAATCACAGAAAACGGCGCCATTCCCGGCGGATTTCAGCATCGAAAACCAGAATTAACTCGTTATTGCCTAATTTGGCTCAGTTCTCGACCCGGACGCGGTAGGTCAGCTCGGCCTCGCCGCCGGCCGGGACGATGAGCCGCCAGGACACCCGGTTGGCGCTGTCCTTCTGGTGCGGGAGGCTCTCCTCGCGCATCGTCCAGCCGCGCGGCAGGCTGCCCGCCACGACGACCTCGACCGTTTCGTCCTTGGCGTTCTGCACCGTGATCTTCTGGCCGGCCTCGTAGACGTGGCCGGAAAGCCGCTCGTCGACCGTGCGTTCGGCCCGGGCGGTGACGTCGAAGGCTTGCCCGATGGTGAGCCGCGCCGTCTCGCCTTCAGGAGTATGGGCAACGGCGTCGGCGCCGAGGAACAGGATGCCGCTCTCGCCGCTTTCCCCATCGCTCTCGGGGGGCCCGTAGACCCGCACGGTGCCGGCGGGCAGCGGCGCCCCCAGGCCAAGGTCCGGGTCGTTCTCCAGTTCCAGCACGATGGCGGCGTTGACCGGGCCGATCTCCTCCACGCCGTGACGGACGTTCACCAGGCCCTCGAAGCGGTATTCCCGCGCCACCGTTACGCCCTGGGCGCTCATCAGCGGGATCTGTTTGGTCTCGCCGCGGGCGAGACTGACCGGGCGGCCGAGGCTGTAGACGTAGCGGTCGGCGGCGGCGGCGGCTTCCGACATGTCGGCCTCCGGTGCCATGTCGGCGCGCGCCGCCCTGGCCAAGAACTGTTGCTGCGGCTTATAGGCGACCGGCCCCTGGTTCACCTCGCCGGCCACCAGGCGCAGGGTGGCGCCCTCGAAATCGGTGTCGGTGGCGTTGGTCAGGGTCACCAGCGCCGAGAGATCGAGGCGGTCGGAGGCCGCGTTCAGCCGCGCCACGTAGTCGGCCCGCCAGGAGAGCCCGCCGGTCAGGTAGTCGAGACGCAGGTCGTTGGCCCCGGCCTGGCCGGGAAAGACGCGGGCCAGCAGGGCCGGCTCGGCCCGCAGCCCCGCCGGCAGGGCGGTGAAGGCGATGCGCCCCGGCGGGTCGATCTCGATACGGTCGCCGATCTGCACCACCAGGCCGCCAGCCAGCGACAGCACGCGGGCCTCCTCAACGATGTCGGCGCCGGTCTCCGGGTGGCTGCGGATGATCTGCACGCTCTGCCCCACGGAAGCTTCCAGCAGGCGCTGCGGCGTCAGCAGATCGGCGTCCAGGCTCTGTTCGATGACGCGCAGGCCCTGGCCGGCCAGCAGCACCGTCTCCGGCTGCATCTGGCCCGAGACGTCCTCGATGGCCAGCAGCGTCTCGCCGGCCGGCAGGTCGACGCGACGGGTTTCGATGACCAGGCCGAGGTTCTGGTTGTAGACCGTGAGGGTGAGGCTGCGCCGGGCCTCGGCGGTGAGCGCCAGTTCCTGGGCCTGGGCCTGGGCGACGGTTGCCCCGCCGAGCAGCAGGGCCGAGAGGGCCAGAGCGGAGAGCAGGCGGGCGCGGCGGTGGCGGTTCGACAGGGTCATGTGCCGTAAATCCTTGGATGAAACGATTGGTTCCCCGTTGCTGCCGGGGGCGGCCCTGACGCGCAGTCTCGCCGCGCATTGCGGCAAGACTGTGGTGCCGCCGGGACTTCGCAGCGGCGGCCTAGGCGGGCCGGCGCGCCTTCAGGGCCGCGGTCAGGGTGCCGTCATCGAGGTAGTCGAGCTCGCCGCCGACCGGCACCCCGTGGGCGAGGCGCGAGACCTTCACGCCTG
>DAIQBR010000295.1:3837-5233 GCA_036781105.1 Kiloniellaceae bacterium | reverse complement strand
GCTGCAGGAAAACGTCCCGCTGCTGGCCGACACCGCGCTCTGGGTCGCGCTGGTGGCGACCGGCATCGCCTTCATCGGCGGTCTCGTGCTCGGCATGATCGCCGGCTACGGACCGCGCTGGCTCGACTCCTTCCTGGTCCTCCTGTTCGACGCCGTGCGCTCCTTCCCCACGGTGATGTTCGCCCTCGCCCTGGTCACTCTCATCGGTCCCAGCCTCGGCGCCGTGGTGCTGGTGGTGGTGATCGTCAGCATGCCGGGCTACGCCCGCGTGGTGCGGGCGCAGACCATGGCGCTGAAGTCTTCCGAGTTCGTGCTGTCGACGCGCTCGCTGGGTGCGACCGCGCCGCGCATCCTCAGGGTCCACATCCTGCCCAACATCGTCGGGCCGCTCCTCATCCTCGCCTCGATGGACATTCCCGTGGTCATCACCATCGAGGCCGGCATGTCCTTCCTCGGCCTCGGCGTGCGCCCGCCGACGCCGTCCTGGGGCTCGATCCTCAACGACGGCTTCGCCTTCATCCGCGAGTCGCCCTGGCCGGCGCTCGCCGGCGGTCTGCCCATCATCATCGCGACCCTTGGATTCACCTTCCTGGGCGAGACGCTGCGCGACCAGCTCGACCCGCGCATGAGAAGCAAGGAATGACCGCGGACGCCACCTCCCCCGTGCTCTCCATCGAGCGGCTGTCGGTCGACTTCCGCACCGCCGCGGGGCGCCTGCATGCTCTGCGCGACGTCAGCTTCGAGGTGCCGCGCGGCGGCATCGTCGGCGTCGTCGGCGAGTCGGGCTGCGGCAAATCGACCCTGATCAACGCGGTGCTCGGGCTGCTGGCGGCCAACGGAGAGATCGTCTCCGGGCGCATCGACTTCGACGGCCAGGACCTGGCGCGCTGCAGCGAGGAGCAGTTCCGCGCCCTGCGCGGCCAGCGCATCTCGACGGTCTTCCAAGACCCCATGACGGCGCTGAACCCGGTGATCTCCATCGGCACCCAGATGGTCGACATCCAGTACCGCAGCAAGCTCTCGCGGCGCGCCAAGCTCGACCGCGCCGAGGCGATGCTGGCCAAGGTGAAGATTCCCGATCCGCGGCGCCGCCTCGCGCAGTATCCGCACCAGTGTTCCGGCGGCATGCGCCAGCGCATCGCCATCGCCATGGCGCTGATGGCCGAGCCCGACCTGCTGATCGCCGACGAGCCGACCACCGCGCTCGACGCCACCCTGGAAGTGCAGGTCATCGAGCTGCTGCGCGCGCTGCAGCGCGACATCGGCTGCTCCATCATGTTCATCTCGCACCACCTGGGGGTGGTGGCCGAACTCTGCGACCATGTCGTGGTGATGTATGCCGGCGAGGTCGCCGAGCGCGGCAACATCTCGACCGACGAGGTCGGCCGCACCGACG
>DAIQBR010000295.1:3332-3827 GCA_036781105.1 Kiloniellaceae bacterium | reverse complement strand
TCTTCCGGCATGCCGGCCACCCCTACACCGGCCGCCTGCTGGAGTGCGATCCCGCACGCATCGAGACGCCGACGCGCCGGCTGCCGACCATTCCCGGCGACCTGCCGGATCTCGTGAACCTGCCGCAGGGCTGCATCTTCCGGGCGCGCTGCCCGCTCGCCGTCGAGCGCTGCGCGCAAGAGCATCCGCAGGAGCGCCGGCTCGGCAGCGAGCACTTCAGCGCCTGCCTGCGCGCCACGGAAGACCTGCTGACATCATGACGGCGCTGCTGGAGATCACCGACCTGGAGGTCGGCTTTCCCATGGCGGGCGGCCTGCTCGGCATGGTGACGGGGCGTGGCGATCAGATCACCGCCGTGGCCGGCGTCAGCCTGACGCTCGAGGCCGGCACGACCTTCGCCATCGTCGGCGAGTCGGGTTCGGGCAAGACCACGCTGGCGCGCGCCGTGAACGGCCTGGTCAGCGCCGGGGCCGGCAGCATCCGCTTCGAGGGACA
>DAIQBR010000295.1:0-3290 GCA_036781105.1 Kiloniellaceae bacterium | reverse complement strand
ACCCCGTCGGCTCGCTGAGCCCGCGCCTGACGGTCGGCGCCCTGCTGCAGGAGCCCTTTCGCGTCCATGGCGCGAAGGGCCGCGACCTCGACGCCGAAGTGGACCGTCTGTTGAACTTGGTCGGCCTGCCGCCGGCCTTCGCCGGGCGCTATCCGCACCAGCTCTCCGGCGGCCAGGCAAGGCGCGTCGGCGTCGCCCGCGCCCTGGCGCTGGAACCCAAGTTGATCATCGCCGACGAGCCCACCGCCGGCCTCGACGTCTCGGTGCAGGGCGAGATCCTGAACCTGATGAACGAGCTTCAGGAGCGGCTCGGCATCGCCATCCTGATCATCACCCACAACCTGCATGTGGTGCGCCACGTCGCCGACCACATGGCGATCATGTATCTCGGGCGTGTGGTGGAAGAAGGCGCGACGGCGCGCATCTTCGTCCACCCGCGGCACCCCTATACGCTGGCGCTGCTGTCGGCCAACCCAAAGCCGGACCCGGATGCGGCTTCGAGGCCCCTCGCCCTGGAAGGCGAGATCCCCAGCCTGCTGTCGCGCCCCGAAGGCTGCGAATTCCACACCCGCTGCCCCTTCGCCCAACCGCGCTGCCGCGAGGAACGCCCCGCCCTGGTCGAACACGACGACCGCCTCGCCGCCTGCCACTACCCGCGCTGATCACGCACGGCTGTCGCAACCCACACCACTGTCGTCCCGGCACTTGTTGCCGGGATCCATTGGCATCAGCGACTCGCGCATGCCAATGACACTTAGAACCATGAAGCGGACAGGGCAATGGATCCCGGGGTCAAGCCCCGGGACGACACCTGAGCGTGTCTGTCATCGATGCGAAAAGAAGCCTCATCCTGAGGAGCGCTGCGCAGCAGCGCGTCTCGAAGGACGAGGCATGCCGCAGGCTCCGCTGTCGTCCCGGCACACTCAGACTGTCATCCCGGCCAAGCGTCAGCGCGAGCCGGGATGACAATCGAGGTGAATGAGAGGCGCGCGCGCCTACCCCAGCTTCTGCTTCAGCACCTTGTTCACCAGGCCGGGGTTGGCCTTGCCCTGGGTGGCCTTCATCACCTGGCCGACGAACCAGCCGAGAATCTTCTCGTTGCCGCCCTTGTACTGTTCGACCTGGCCGGGGTTCTTGGCGATGATGTCGTCGACCAGCCCTTCGATCTCCGAGGAGTCGCTGATCTGCTTCAGCCCCTTGGCCTCGACGATGGCGCCGGCTTCCTTGCCGCTCTCCCACATCTCCTCGAAGACCTCCTTGGCGATGCGCCCGGAGATCGTGCCGTCGGCGATGAGGTCCAGCAGGCCGCCCAGCTTCTTGGCGTCGACCGGCGCGTCGTGCAGGCCGGCGCCGCTCTTGTTCAGCGCGCCGAAGTAGTCGCCGATCACCCAGTTCGCCGCCAGCTTCGGGTCACGCCCCGCGGCCACGGTCTCGAAGAAAGCGGCGGTGTCGCGGTCGGCCACCAGCACACCGGCGTCGTAGACCGGCAGGCCGAAGTCCTTCACGAAGCGCGCCTTCTTCTCGTCGGGCAACTCCGGCAGGCCGGCTTTGATGTCCTCGACCCAGCCGGCGTCGAGTTCCAGCGGCAGCAGGTCGGGATCGGGGAAGTAGCGGTAGTCGTGCGCCTCTTCCTTCGAGCGCATGGAGCGCGAGGTGCCCTTCATGCCGTCGAACAGGCGCGTCTCCTGCACGATGGCGCCGCCCTCCTCCAGGATCTGCACCTGGCGCCGGGCCTCCTGCTCGATGGCCTGCTGCACGAAGCGGATCGAGTTCACGTTCTTGGTCTCCGTGCGCGTGCCCATGGCCTCGCCGGGACGCCGCATCGAGAGGTTCACGTCGGCGCGCATGGAGCCTTCGTCCATGTTGCCGTCGCAGGTGCCGAGATAGCGCAGGATGGTGCGCAGCTTGCGCAGGTAGGCGCCGGCCTCCTCCGCCGAGCGCATGTCCGGCTTGGAGACGATCTCCATCAGCGTCACGCCCGAACGGTTGAGGTCGATGTAGGACTGCGTCGGATGCTGGTCGTGGATCGACTTGCCGGCGTCCTGCTCCAGGTGCAGCCGCTCGATACCGACCTCGCGCGTCTCGCCGTCCTCCAGGTCCAGGACGATGGTGCCCTCGCCGACGATGGGATGCAGGTACTGCGAGATCTGGTAGCCCTGCGGCAGGTCGGCGTAGAAGTAGTTTTTGCGCTCGAAGACCGAGGTCAGGTTGATCTGCGCCTTCAGGCCCAGTCCGGTGCGCACCGCCTGCTCGACGGCGTACTTGTTCAGCACCGGCAGCATGCCCGGCATGGCCGCGTCGACCAGCGAAACCTGGCTGTTGGGCGCAGCGCCGAATTCGGTCGAAGCGCCGGAGAACAGCTTGGACTTGGAGATCACCTGGGCATGGACCTCCAGCCCGATGACCATCTCCCACTCGCCCGTCTTGCCTTTGATCGTTGCCATCGTCCTATCTCACTCTCACGCGGCCAGGAAGGCCGGCTCGGCCGCGAAGCCGGCGGCCTCTTCCAGCACGCCGGCCACCCGGAACAGCGTCTCCTCGTCGAAAGCCTTGCCCAGCAGCTGCAGGCCCAGCGGCAGCCCTTCCGCCGAAAGCCCCGCCGGGATCGAGATGCCCGGCAGCCCGGCCAGCGAGGCCGGCACGGTGAAGACGTCCATCATGTACATGGCGATGGGGTCGTCCATCTTGTCGCCCATGGCGAAGGCCGCCGAGGGCGCCGTCGGCGTCAGGATGGCGTCGACCTTCTCGTAGGCCTTGGCGAAGTCCCGGGCGATCAGGCTGCGCACGCGGCGTGCCTTGTTGTAGTAGGCATCGTAGTAGCCCGCCGACAACACGTAGGTGCCGATCAGGATGCGCCGCTTCACCTCGGCGCCGAAGCCCTTGCCGCGCGTCGCCTCGTACATCTCGTCCAGGGTCGCGCCTTCCTCGCGCAGGCCGTAGCGCACGCCGTCGTAGCGCGCCAGGTTCGACGAGGCCTCGGCCGGCGCCAGGATGTAGTAGGTCGGCAGCGCATAGTGGGTGTGCGGCAGCGAGATCTCGACGGTCTGCGCGCCGGCGTCCTCCAGCCACTTCATGCCCTTCAGCCACAGCTCGTCGATCTCGGCCGACATGCCGTCGACGCGGTATTCCTTGGGAATGCCGATCTTCATGCCCTTGATGTTGCCGCTCATGGCCTTTTCGTAATCCGGCACCGGCGCGTCGACCGAGGTCGAGTCCTTCGCGTCGTAGCCCGCCATGGCACGCAGCATGATGGCAGAGTCGCGCACCGTGCGCGTCATCGGCCCGGCCTG
>DAIQBR010000294.1:0-5250 GCA_036781105.1 Kiloniellaceae bacterium | reverse complement strand
GGTGTCGTCGACCGGCAGGTCGAAGAGCCGCAGCGTGCCGATCACGAGATCAACGGGCGATTTCACCAGGCGACCGCGGTTCTCAGCGGCCCAGAAGGCTTGGCTGGTGAACAGCGCCGTCAGCAGCGGAGAGATCTCGTAGCCGGCGTTGCGGAAGAGGGCGGCGAGGCGCTCCGTTTCGGCCGGGTCCGGGGACTCGGAGACGAACTGCCGCCACAGCTTTTCGACGACGGTGCGCGCGGTTTCCGGCCGCGCCAGCAGCAGATCGATGACGTCGTCGCCGCCGAGGCTGCCTTCCCTGCCGAGGACGGACTTCACGCCGCTGTCGTGCCAGGCGGCGCGATAGGCGAAGGCGCCGGTCGCCGGGTTCACGCTCCAGCCGGTGAAGGCGCGCGCGGCGTCCTTCAGGTCGGCTTCGCTGTAGTGTCCCTCGCCCAGGGTGAAGAGTTCCATGAGTTCGCGCGCGAAGTTCTCGTTGGGGGCTTCGCGGCGGCTGCGCGCGTTGTCGAGATAGACCAGCATCGCCGGATCGCGCGCGATCTCGCGCAGCAGGGTGGCGAAGTTGCCGAGCGCGTGGCGGCGCAGCAGCAGGTTCTGGCGGTAAAGCAGCACCGGCACCTTCACCTTGGCGAGGCTGGAGGTGAAGTGGTTGTGCCAGAACAGCGTCATCACCTCGGTGAGCGGCGAGGCAGTGGTCAGCATCTCGTTGAGCCACCAGGCCTGGAGGTCGCGCGCCTGCTCGCGGCGGGTGTCGCGCAGCGCGAGGCGCTCGGCCTCGCCGAGGCCGGCCTCCTGCGGCGGCGCCCAATCCAGGGTCCAGGGCGGCGCGGCGGTGACGGCGGCAGTGCCGCCGGCGGCGAGGAGGGAGTCGACGGCCGCCGTCCGGTCGAGCGGCGCCAGCGCCTCGATGGCGCGCGGGGTGGCGGCGAAACCGCTGCGCGCCAGCAGATGGCGGGCCTCCGCCGGGTCGAGGGCGCCGGCCGCGCCGGGCAGCAGGACGCCCAGGGCAAGCACAACACCGCAAGACAGCGGACGGAAAGCGGGCAAGGTCATCTTCCTCAGCAACTTCCTCTGGCTTCGTCTGGGTTCCTCGCGGGGGGCCTCCCGGAGATCTACGTGCCTTGCGAGGCTTTCATCTTCAGCGCCCGATAAGTTAGTCTCCAGCCGCCTGCAGCCACAGCCATGGAATTTACCGCCGCGGGCCGCTTTTTCGGGGGATTGCCTTGTTCTCATCGCGGCTTCCGGGCCTTCGGGGCCTTCCGGCGCTTCGCCGCCTGTCGCTGCTGGCGCTGCTGGCGGCCGGTGCCGCCTTGCTGCCGCCGGCCGTCGGGCCGGCCCCGGCCCAGACCCCGCCTCCCGATCTCCAGCCGGCGCCCTTCAAGGCCCTGCCGGAGGGCACCTTCATGGTGTGGGAGAACCTGGATACGGGCAAGCGGGTGCAGGGCATCGTCGGCCGGACCCAGGGGCTGATCGTCTCGTGGATCTGGGAGGGCCGCAATTTCTCCAGTTTCGCCCACATCTGCATGGATTGCGTGGCCGCGGGCGTGCCGCCGGACGGCGGCGTGCTGGGCCAGATCTTCCCGCTGCAGGTCGGCAAGGCCGTCACCTTCACGCGACGCTGGGCGGGCGAGGCCTGGCGCGACCGCATCGAAGTGCGATCGACCGAGCGGGTCAGCGTGCCGGCCGGGACCTTCGATACCTTCGTCCTGCTGCGCATCTCGGAGCAGGTCGGCGGCGAGTGGCGCGCCGAGCAGCGCACCTGGTATGCCCCCGAGCTGGGCTGGGTGGTGAAGTTCGAGGGTTACAACAACCAGGGCGCCGGCGAGCGCTGGCAGGCCGTCAGCTTCGACTGATCCCGTCACCGCTACTGACACACTACTGTCGCACGGCGGTCATCAGCGGGGTCCGTAAGCTCTTGGGACCAAACGCAGCTTGGGTCCGACCCACAGAAAACCGCAGTTTTCCACAGATTTCCGCCTGGACAAGATTGTCAGCTACGCTATATTGTGCTCTTCATCGTCGATCAGACGATATATAGTATGTGCCGCAACATATAGCCAAAAGCATAGAGGCAATCGCATGACTTGGACAGAAGAACGAGTTGCGGAACTCATGCGGCTCTGGGAAGCAGGTCGAAGCGCCTCCGAGATCGGGCGCCTGCTGGGGGTTTCCAAGAATTCGGTCGTCGGCAAGGCTCACCGCATGAAGCTGAAGGCCCGGCCATCACCCATCAAGCGTGGCAGCACACCCGCGGTACGCCGGACTCCGGTCGCGCCGATCGCCAAGCCTGCGGTGCAGGTGCAGCCGGCGCCCAAGCCGGCGCAGCAGCGTCCCGCCCCCTCGGCGCCGGTGCGCCGTCCGGCGGCGCGCGTGAATGGCAAGGGGCCCAACTGCCTCTGGCCGATCGGCGATCCGGGCGACCAGGATTTCCATTTCTGCGGAGAGCCGGCGGTGGCCGGCAAGCCGTACTGCGACGAGCACTGCGCACGCGCCTACATCGTCCGCAACCGTTCGGATTCCGAAGCGGCCTGACGGACAGCCCCGTGATCTCCGGCGCCCCGGCTCTGCCGGTGGCGCCGGCACGGCGCGCCTAGCTTTCAGCCGCTGACCAGCGCGGCGCCTCCCCGGCGGGGATCCCCCGCCGCCGACAGCTGTCCGCCGGCGTCCAGGGCGACACCGTGGACTCCCCCGAAGAAGAGGTTGTGCATCGGCCAGGCGATGGTCCGGTAGCCCTGCTGCGCGAGCAGGGCCTGGCTTTCCGCCGGCCAGTGGCAGGCCTGCGCCTGTGCGCTGTCCTCGTGGACCGTCCCTTCTGCCGCGCCTTCGATGTTCGCCACATCGCCCTCGACGTGCAGGCGCGCCGCCTGGGTGGCCGCTTCGATGTCCATGCCGTGGTCGACGAGGTTCACCAGCACCTGCAGCACGGCGGTGCGGATGCGGTTGGACCCGCCGGAACCGATGGCGAAGCGCGCACCCGCCGCGCTGGTCGCCAGCGTCGGCGCCATCATCGACGAGAGGCGGCGGTCCTCCGGCCAGTTGTGGAATCCGCCGTGGCTGAGGTCTTCCTCGCCCAGCATGTTGTTGAGCATGATGCCGCTGCCGGGCAGGTGGCTGCCGCAGCCCTCACCGTTCGAAAGACTCAAGGCCGCGAGGTTGCCACTGCCGTCGACCACGCTGATGTGGGTGGTGCCCCGCCCGAAGCCGGGCTGGCCGCGCACCTCCGCGTTGTAGCGCTCGACCAGCGCCGGTGCGAAGAGGCGCCCGGCCGCCGCCTCGGCGCCGTCCTCCAGGCGCGCTTCGAGGCGCGCCTTGTTGGTCAGGTCCATGACGCGCGCCATCTGCAGCAGGCCCTCGACGCTGCCCGGGCCGAAGCGAGACGGCGGCTCTTCTTCCAGCAGCGCCAGGGCGAAGGCGATCAGCATGCCGCCGCAGGAAGGCGGCGGATTGGTCACCACGCGGTGGCCGCGGTATCCGCAGGCGAAGGGCACACGCCGGATCACCTCGTAGCCGGCGAGGTCGGCTTCGCTGAGCAGGCCGCCGGACTCGCGGCACAGCCGCACCAGACGTGCCGCCAGCTCGCCTTCGTAGAACAGCCTGTCGCCTTCCGCCGCCAGCGCCTCCAGGGTGTCGCCCAGTTCCGGCTGCCGCAGCGTCGCACCGGGACCGATCAGCTGTTCGGCGCTGTCCAGAAAGAGCTGCCGCGAGGCGCTGCCCGCGGTCAGGATCGGTGCCACGACCTGGAAGAGGTAGCCGTCGATGGGACGGATCTCGACACCCTCGCGGGCGAGACGGACAGCCGGCTCGACAAGGCGGGTCATCGGCAGGGCGGCCAGTTCGCCGTGGACGGCGAAAAGGCCCTTCACAGCGCCGGGCACGGCCATGGCGCCGATACCGATGTGGAATTCCTGCGTTGCCGTGCCGAAGTCGGCGAGGATGGGATAGAAATCGAGGCGGTCCGGCGCCAGGCGCCGTTTCGGCGTCTGCACGAAGAAGTCGTAGAGCCGCGCCTCCTCGCCGGCCGGCTGCGCCAGCAGGAAGCCGCCGCCGCCCAGCGAGGCGAGCACTGGCTCGGCGACGCAGGCGGCGCAGAGGGCGGCCAGCACCGCATCGAAGGCATTGCCGCCTTCGGCCAGCATCTCCTCCGCCGCCGCGGCCGTCGCCGGATGGCCGCAAGCCACGGCGCCGCGCCGCTGCGTTTTCCCCGCTCCGCCCATGTGTCAAAAATGCTCCGGCGATGGCTTTCGCCGGCGGCGTCCTGCCGCGACAGCGAATCTGGCCCAAAGGTTGGCCATTTTCCGCCGCCGGCGCAACTTTCCAGCCCCTGGCCTGCCGGCTGGTTGCAGGCCGGCGTTAACCAAGAAGCTAAGAGAAGCCTTAAGTACCCGGGCGCAGGATGATCGCAGCGGCGCGCTCGCGAGAGCCGGCGCCACACCGTCTTGCCATCACGACGGGGAGCCATGGATGTCCGGGTATCATAGCGACAGCGCGGCAGGCAGCGGTCTGCTCGGCCACAGCCTGAAGCTGGCCGCGGCGGTGGTCGCGACCGGCATTGCGGTTGTCATCTTCATCGGCCGCGAAGAGGCGGCATCCTCACGGTCGGTCGACGCGGCCGTCACAGCGACCGCCGGAACATCCGAACGCAGCGCGCCCTTTTCGGAGTTGGTGCTGCGGGCCGGCGCGCACGGCCATTTCATCGTCGACGCTTCGGTCAACGGCCAGATGCTGACCTTCCTGGTCGATACCGGCGCCAGCTCGATCTATCTCACGCCGCAGGACGCCGCCAGGCTCGGCTGGACGCCGCCGCGCCTGACCTACTCGGAGCGCTACCACACCGCGGCGGGCGAGGTGCGCGCCGCGCCGGTGACGCTGCGCAGCCTGCGCATCGGACAGCTCGAGCTTTACGACCTGCCGGCTTCCGTCGGCGAAGAGGAGAGCAGCATGTCGCTGCTCGGCATGACCTTCCTGAAGCGCCTGGACAGCTACCAGGTGCGCGGCGACCGCCTCATTCTTTCCTGGTAGTTCCCCGCAATCCCGCCCATCAATCTTTCAGCGTGCGCTCGAGGTCCGGGAAGGACCAGGGCGCGGCCTTCTCGTAGGCGCGTGCCGCGCGCAGCACCAGCGCGTCGGCAAAGCGCGGCCCGACGATCTGCAGGCCGGCGGGCAGTCCCTTGCTGGTGAGGCCGCAGGGCACGCTGGCGGCCGGTTGCTGCGTGAGGTTGAAGGGATAGGTGAAGGGCGTCCACTCCGGCC
>DAIQBR010000293.1:0-5273 GCA_036781105.1 Kiloniellaceae bacterium | reverse complement strand
GGCCGGCACGCTGCAGGACCTCTACATGTCGCCGGCCACGGCGGTCTGCCTCGCCATGGCGGCGCTCTGCCTGCTGCTGCCGCGGCGCCGCATGCGCCGGCTTGCCGGCGACCTCTTCAGCGCGCTGGTGGCGGCCGGCCTGGCGGTGGCCATCTTTGCCCTCACCGGCCACTTCTTCGACAGCCAGGCGCTGCGCGAGGTGCTGGTGTTCACCGCCATGTCGCCGCAGACGGCCGGCGGCCTGTTTCTCCTTTTTCTGGCGCTTGCCGCGTCGCGTCCCACCGCCGGCTGGATGGCGCTGGTCACCGGGCCCGGCCCCGGCGGCGATTCCCTGCGGCGTTTGCTGCCCTTTGCCGCCTTCGGGCCCTTCCTGCTGTGCTGGCTGGCGCTGCTCGCGGTCGAGGCCGAGTTCTTCGATGCCAACTTCCGCCTCAGTGTGCTGGCGATCGCCAACGCCGGTGCCCTCGTCGCGCTGCTGTTCTGGAGCGCGCAGCGCGAGAACGCCGACTGGCGCTCGCTGGTCGCCTCCAACCGGCGGCTCCAGCGGGCCCTGGCGGAACGCGATCTCCTGCTGCGCGAGGTCTATCACCGGGTGAAGAACAACCTGCAGTTTGTCGACGCCATGCTGGCGCTGGAGACGCAGCCGGGTGACCAGGGTGTGGAGGCCCAGCGCCTGGCGCAGATCCGCCGCCGCGTGCATGCCCTCGGCCTGGTGCACCAGCAGCTGATCGGCGCGCGCGACCTCGCCACCCTCAGCCTGCGTGGCTATCTTGGCGAACTCTGCGCCAATCTTGCCCGCGGCGGCGGTTTCGCGGCGCGGGGTATCGGTGTGGAAACCGACATTGCCGACGTCGGCGTCGATCTCGACCAGGCGATGCCCCTCGGCCTGGTGGTGACCGAACTGGTGTCGAACGCGGCCAAGCATGCCTTTCCCGACAACAGGGCCGGCGTGATTTCCGTGACCGCGGCTCTGGCGGAGAATGACAGGCTCCGCCTCGTGGTGAGCGACAATGGCGTCGGCGGGACAGCCGCGGAGAGCGGGTCCGCGGGCGATCAGAAAGTGGGCCGCCTCATTCTGCGGTCGCTGGCCGCGCAGTTGCATGCCGAGATGATCGTCGAAGACGGCGACGGCCTGCGGGTCGTTCTGGAACTTCCCTTGAAACAGATGTGAGTTGCGCGATGGCGGATGCCCCGAAGGTGTTGATCGTCGAAGACGAGATGATGATCGCCGAATATTTCAAGATCATTGTCGAGAATTACGGCTATGCCGTCTGCGGCATCGCCCGCACCGCCGATGATGCCGTCGATCTCGCCCGCGAGAACGACCCCGCGCTGGTTTTCATGGACGTCCGGCTGGTCGGTGCGAAGGACGGCGTCGACGCGGCGCTCAGGATTCACGACATCAAGCCGGTGCCGATGGTCTACATCACCGGGTCGCGCGAGCAGGAAACCATCGACCGGATCCGCACCAACCATCCTTCCGACATTCTCATCAAGCCCGTACTGGAAGAGCAGCTGAAGGAAGCGCTGGAACGCTTCTGCCCGCGTTAGCAGGTCTATTCATGCCGGCGCCTGCAGGGCCGCCCTCAGCGGCGGATCAGGCGCGTGACGTGGCCCATCTTGCGCCCCGGCCGCGCTTCGGCCTTGCCGTAGAGGTGCAGCTTGGCGCCGGGGTCCGACAGGATCTTCAGCCAGTCGTCGGCCTCGTCTCCCAGCAGGTTCTTCATCACCGCATCGCACAAGCGGTCGGTGGCGCCCAGCGGCAGGCCGGCGACGGCGCGCACGAACTGCTCGAACTGCGAGGTGACGCAGGCATCCAGGGTCCAGTGCCCGGAGTTGTGCGGCCGCGGCGCCAGCTCGTTCACCAGGATCTTGTTGTCGTGGGTGACGAACATCTCCACCGCCAGCAGGCCGACCAGGCCGATCTCCTTGGCCAGGTGGCGCGCGATGGCCTCGGCGCGGTCGGCCACCTCGCCGGGCAGGTTCGCCGGCGCGATGGTCTCGTCCAGGATGTGGTTCTTGTGGCGGTTCTCCACCGGCACGAAGCTGCGGATGCTGTCGTCGGCGCTGCGCGCCACGATGACCGAGATCTCCATGCGGAACTCGACGATGGCCTCGACCACGCCCCCCGCGGCGGAGCCGCCAACGGATGCTCCTTCCGCCGCGTGGCCGCGCATGGCGGCCCAGGCCTGCGCCAGGTCGCTGGCCGCGTCGATGCGCACCTGTCCCTTGCCGTCGTAGCCCAGCTCGGCGCTCTTCAGGATGCAGGGCCGGCCGATCTCGGCGACCGCCTGTTCCAGGCCGGCGAGGTCGCCGGCGGCGCGGTAGGCCGTGGTCGGCACCGAGACGCCGTTGCAGAAGTCCTTCTCGCGCAGGCGGTGCTGGCAGATCTTCAGCACGCTGGCGCCGGGCCTCAGCGGTACCAGCTTCTCCAGCACCTCGACGGTGGTGAGGGGAATGTTCTCGAACTCGAAGGTCACCACGTCGACCGCTTCGGCGAAGCGGGTCAGCGCCGCGGCGTCGTCGTAGGCCGCCACCGTCGCGGCATCCGAGACCTGGTTGGCCGGGGCGTCGGGCTCGGGGCCGTAGACGTGGCAGCGGTAGCCCAGGCGCGCGGCGGCCGAGGCCGTCATGCGGCCCAGCTGGCCGCTGCCCAGAATGCCGATGGTGCTGCCCGGCGGCAGCGGGTGGGTAAGCTCGGGCAAGGCAGCTTCCTCAGGCGTTGTCGCTGGGGCGTTCGGCGACCGCGGCGGTCTGTTCGGCGCGCCAGGCATCCAGCGCCTTGCGCACGGCGGGATCGGTCAGCGCCAGCACGGCGGCGGCCAGCAGCGCCGCATTGACCGCGCCGGAGCGCCCGATCGCCAGGGTGCCGACCGGCACCCCGGCCGGCATCTGCACGATGGACAGCAGTGAATCCTGGCCGCTCAGCGCCTTGCTCTCGATCGGCACGCCGAACACCGGCAGCGGCGTCATCGCGGCGGCCATGCCGGGCAGGTGGGCGGCGCCGCCGGCCCCGGCGATGATCACCTTCAGGCCGCGCTCGCGCGCGCCCGCGGCATAGTCGTAGAGGCGCTTGGGGGTGCGGTGGGCCGAGACGATGCGCACCTCGTGGGCGACGCCCAGCTTCTCCAGAACCTCGGCGGCATGCTTCATCGTCGGCCAGTCGGACTGGCTGCCCATGATGATGCCGACTTCAGGCGCTTTCTCCGCCATAGATTTCCCCCGATTCCCCGCTGCCGAAGGCCCCCTCGGGCCCTGAAAAGGGGCGCATTATCCGGACTGGCCCCAACCGGCGCAAGCCGCCCGGCTGCAGGTTCGGCCGTAAAAGTCCCAACCGGCGCAAGCCGCCCGGCCGCAAGAAAGCCTTTACCCTCGCCAACTAAGGTCTGTGCTAGTCTTTTTCCGGGATTTTCCCGCAGGACGTTACGGGTCGGCCGGGCGGAAACGCCCAAGTGGAAGTGGTCATGCCCAAGCGGAAGTGGTCATGCCCAAGCGGAAGTGTTCATGAAGGTCAGCAAGACAGGCAGATCGGGCCCGGTGGCCCCCGGCAGCGCCGCCCGCGCCGAGGCCGCCTACCGCTCGGCGGACGCGGTCCAGCCGCGCGCCGTGCCGCCGGCCGAGGACGTCGCGACCGTCATGGGCATCCCCGAGACCGAGCTGACGCCCAAGGTCCGCAAGGCCCTGCAGCAGCTCATGGCGGAGGTCTACTCCCTGCGCCAGGAGCTCGAGGAGGCGCGCCAGCGCGTCGGCTACCTGGAACAGCTCGCCGACCAGGACAGCCTGGCGCCGGTGCTGAACCGGCGCGCCTTCATCCGCGAGCTGAGCCGCATGGCCGCCTTCGAGGAACGCTACGGCGCCGCCGGTGCCGTGCTCTACTTCGACGTGAACGGCCTGAAGACCATCAACGACACCCTGGGCCACGCCGCCGGCGACGAGGTGCTGAAACGCGTCTGCGAGGTGCTGCTGCGCGACACCCGTGCCTCCGACGTGGTCGGGCGCCTGGGCGGCGACGAGTTCGGCGTCATCCTGGCCCAGTCGGGCCTCGAGCCCGCCGGCGTAAAGGCGGCGAAGCTGGCCGAGGCCATCGCCGCCGAGGAGGTCGACTGGCAGGGCGAGCCGCTGAAGGTCACCGTGGCCTACGGCGCCCACACCCTGAGCGGCAACCAGCAGGCCGACGACGCCCTGGAGGCCGCCGACAAGGCAATGTACGCCAACAAGCGCGACAGCCGCGGCGAAGGCTGACGCCTTTCATTTCTCAGCGCTTGCCACCAATACCACTGTCACCCTCGGGCCTGCCTGCGCGAAGCCGGAGCTTCGCTTCGGCGAAGGCAGGTCCGAGGGTGACAGTCGGAAGTCGCTTTTGGTGTGGCGCACGACTCCGAGTCGCGGCTCCCGCCTAGGCGATAATGTCCGGCAGCAGCTGGTCTTCCAGCTTCAGGATCTGGTCCTTCAGCGACAGCTTGCGCTTCTTCAGGCGTTGCATCTGAAGCTGGTCGAAGGGCCGGGTTTCCGCGAGGTGGGTGATGACATCGTCGAGGTCGCGGTGCTCGGATTTGAGCTCCGCGAGCTTGCGGCGGAGTTGATCGAGATCGGGCTGATCCATCGTGCTCTGGCACTGTTGAGCGGGAGCCGCAGTATACTCCTTTGGCCGCTCCGTTGGGAGTCCTGCGGGCGCGCGCGGCCGGCCCGCCGGGAGGGGAGGCTTTCCCGCCGCCAAGCTGCTAAAGTCCGCGCCAGCCATGATATTTTGACTAGCCACGCCCCAGGGGGCCCGAGGCGACGATAGGAGCGGCATGGGCGAGACGAAACGCATCGGCGTGCTGACCAGCGGGGGCGACTGCGCCGGCCTCAATGCCGTGCTGCGCGCGGTGGTGCTGCGCGCCAGCGGCCACTACGGCTGGCAGGTGGTGGGCATCCGCAACGGCACCCAGGGGCTGCTGAACCGCCCGGTGGAGGCGGACACCCTGGACCTCAGCCTCGACCTCCTGGACGGCACCCTGCTGCGCCGCGGCGGCACCATCCTCGGGCCAACCATGCCGCCGAGGTGATCGAGGGCTACCGCCAGCTCGGGCTCGACGCCCTCATCGGCATCGGCGGCGACGGCAGCCAGGCGATCCTGCGCCGCCTCGCCCAGGAAGGCGACATCCCGCTGGTCACCATTCCCAAGACCATCGACAACGACCTCGGCCACACCGAGCTCTCCATCGGCTACGCCACCGCGGTGCAGGTGGCCACCGACGCCCTCGACAAGCTGCAGCCGACGGCGGCCAGCC
>DAIQBR010000292.1:337-5276 GCA_036781105.1 Kiloniellaceae bacterium | reverse complement strand
AGTGCATCTGGCGGCGATTTTCGGACGTCTCGGCCTGAAGCTCGATATGGACCTGCTGAACCGCCTCAGCGACGAGACGCCGGTGCTGGTCGACCTGAAGCCGACCGGCGCCCACTACATGGAGGACCTGCACGCCGCCGGCGGCGCCCCGGCCGTGCTGCGCGCCCTGCGCGACCATCTGAACCTCGACGTCCCGACAGTCACCGGCAAGTCCCTGGGGGAAGTGCTGGACGAGAGCGACCCCTGGGTCGATCCCCGGGTGGTGCGCCCGCCGGAGGATCCCATCTCGCCGCAGGGCGGCCTGGTGGCCCTCAGCGGTTCCCTGGCGCCCAAGGGCGCCATCCTGAAGCGCGCAGCGGCGACCCCGGAGCTCTTCGAGCGCGAGGGCCGTGCCGTGGTCTTCACCTCCCTGGCCGACCTTTCAGCACGCATCGACGATCCCGACCTGGACGTCACCGCCGACGACTTCCTGGTGCTGCAGAACGCCGGGCCCCTGGCCAGCGGCATGCCGGAGGCCGGCTATCTGCCGATCCCGGCCAAACTCGCTCGCGCCGGGGTGAAGGACATGGTGCGCATCTCCGATGCCCGCATGAGCGGCACCGCCTTCGGCACCATCGTGCTGCACGTCTCCCCGGAGGCCTGCCTCGGCAGCCCGCTCGGCCTGGTGCGCGACGGCGACCGCATCCGCCTTTCGGTGAAGGAGCGGCGCCTCGACCTGCTGGTGGAGGAGGGAGAATTGGCCCGGCGGCGTGAATCCTTCTCGCCTCCACCGGGTGTCGGCGCCGAGCGTGGCTGGCGCCGCCTGTGGCGCGACCACGTCCTGCAGGCCGAAGACGGCTGCGATCTGGATCTTCTCTCAGGCCGATGAAGGCCGGTTCCGCGGCTGCGAAAATCGGCCGCCGGCAAACGGGGCGATCGCCAACGGTGCCACTGCTGCTGATTTGGCGAGTTTCTGCAGCTGTATTTCTATCAGAAAGAGAATTCTGTAGGACCAAAACTTAAGGGCGCATTAGGGCCTCTCTACTACGATCGCTCTGTTCCGCGAGAACTGAATCCTATGGCCCAAAAAAAACCGCTCGACACTCCTGTGCCGCCGCTTCCGGAAAATGAGGACCAGCGCCTGGCAGCGCTTCGGGCCTGCGCCATCGTGGGCAGTCCTCGCGAGCCTTATTTCGACCGCCTGACCGGCTTGGCCGCCAAGCTGTTCGACGCCGAGATGTCGCTCATCAGCCTCGTCGAGAAGGATCGCCAGTGGTTCAAGTCGGCGACCGGCATTGATGTCAGCGAGACACCGCGGCAGGTGTCGTTCTGTGCCCACGTGCTCCTCTGCAACTCTGCAATGGTCGTGACGGACGCCCGTGAGGATCCCCGCTTTTCCGCGAACCCGCTGGTCACCGGCGCGCCCCACATCCGATTCTACGCCGGGGCGCCACTGACGACTTTCGATGGATTCCACCTCGGCGCCCTTTGCGTCATTGACAGCAAACCACGTCCGGCGGGGCTGTCGGAGAAGGAAGTCTCGATCCTGTCGGATCTTGCGGCCCTGGTCATGCACGAGATCGAAAAAGGCCGCTAGCGATCCTCCGCAGACCCGCGACCGGGAGGTGCCAAGCTTCATCTCCGGACCGGTCGGGGTGGGCGTGTCGGGGCGGGCTGGCCGACCTGCCACAGGCTCGTGCTAAGCTGCGCGCTTGGAGCAGCGGGTGGGGACTGGCCGAACCAATGCGACTTTCCGAAATGACCTGGCCCGAGGTGGAGGCGCATCTGCAGGAGTCGGTGGGTGTGCTGCTGCCCGCCGGTTCGACCGAGCAGCATGGACCCGTCGGCCTCATCGGCACCGATGCGATCTGCGCCGAGGCGGTGGCGCTGGGAGTCGCCGAAGCGGCCGGGCCGTCGGGGGCCATCGTCGCGCCGACCCTGGCGCTGGCGCCGGCGCAGTTCAACCTGGGTTTTCCCGGCACCATCTCTCTCAGGGCTCAGACCTTCGCGGCGGTGGTCTACGACGTGCTGGCTTCCCTGGCGCGCCAGGGCTTCACGCGGATCTACATCGTCAACGGCCATGGTGCCAACCTGGCACCGATCCGCAGTGCCCTGCACGACGTGCTGCACGACCTGCACTCTGGCCCCAATGACCGCTTTGCCGTCAGGCTGCGCTCCTGGTGGGACTACCCGGAGGTCGATGCGCTGCGCAAGGCGCTCTACGGCGACTGGGAAGGCATGCATGCGACCCCCAGCGAAGTCGCCATCACCCAGGCGCTGGTGCGCCGGGTCGAGGGGGCGGAAGACCCGCCCGAAAAGTTGAGCGCCGGCTACCTGCGAGATCACGCCGGCGACCTGCACGGCGCGGCGGCTGTGCACCGCCGGCGGTTTCCCGACGGCCGCGTCGGCTCCCATTCCGCCCTGGCGACACCGGAACAGGGCGCCGACCTGCTGGCGGCCGCCGTACGCGGCGCCACCGCCGACTACCTGGACTTCCTGAAGGAAAGCTAGCCGGCGAGGATCCTCGCCTGCGAGTGGTCGAGGCGGAAGCCGCGGCCGTTCGACCGGCCGACGGCGCTGCGGTCGAGGTAGAGGAAACTGAACATGGCCTGAGAGAGCAGGGCATAGCCGTGCGCCGTGAGGAACGACCGGATGCGGCCGGCGGCGCCGGACTTGGCATTGAGTTGGAACTGCTCGAAATCCTCGATCACCAGGACGCAAGGCCGGGTGGATTGCCAGTCGAGGCTTTCCATCACCTCGAAGTCCAGGCCTTCGCAGTCGATCGACAGCAGGTCGATGCGGTTGCCCGGGGCGTGGCGCGCAACGATGTCGCTGAGCGGCAGGCAGGGGACCGCCGTGGTCTTGCGCACGGCGCAGTTCATGCGCCCGGCCTGCGCGCTGTCGAAGCTGTTCAGCTTGGCATCGTCGAAATGGTGGTAGGCCAATTCTCCGGCGTCTGCGGAGACGCCGAGGTTCAGATGGATGTCGCGCGGACGCAGACGGCGGAACAGCGGTGCCACCTCGGGATTCGGTTCGACGGTGATGCCCCGCCACCCGCGCAGATACAGTTTGTAGCTGTTGGAACCCTGCCAGGGGTGGTAGGCGCCGACATCGACGTAGAAGCCTTCGCGTTGCGGCAGCAACTGGTAGAGCAGGGTGTCTTCGGCGTACTGCGCGAAGGTGAAGGATCGCAGGCGCATTGCCAAAGGCAGCGCCCCTCGTGCCAGATCGTAGGCCTTCGATGCAATCCAGGCCACCGAGAGCTTTCCCCGCTGCCATCGCCTTTGTGAGGCTAGCCAAGGGGGGCGAAGGGAACAAGGCAGGCCGCCGTGACCTTCTGGTGTCCTGGCTGGTGTCCTGGCTGGTGTCCTGGCTGGTGTCCTGGCTGTTGTCCTGGATGGTGTCCCGGCTGGGGTCCCTGACCGGAGAAAAGCCCCCGGAACCTCAGGAGGTTCCGGGGGGAGCCTGGCGGGAAGCCCGCCTCGCGTCCGGCTGCCGCAGGGAGTCGGCCTGTGCCGGACGTCGGTAGTTCAGACGACCTTGGTGTGAAGGTCGCCAACGCCGTCGACGTGGCCATGCAGCACGTCGCCGCGGCTGACTGCTGCGACGCCGGAAGGGGTGCCGGAGAGGATGATGTCGCCGGGCGCCAGCTCGAAGAGGCCGGAGAGATAGGAGATCATCTCGGGCACCTTCCAGATCATCTGGTCCAGGTTGCCCTCCTGGCGGGTATCGCCGTTCACCTTCAGCCAGATGGCGCCCTTGCTGGGATGGCCGATCTCGCTGGCCGGGACCAGCTCGCTGCAGGGAGCGGAATGTTCGAAGGCCTTGCCCACTTCCCAGGGCCGGCCCGTCTTCTTGGCCTCGCCCTGCAGGTCGCGCCGGGTCATGTCCAGTGCCACGCCATAGCCCCAGACGTGATCCATGGCCTTGTCTAGGGGAATGTCCTTGCCGCCTTTGTGCAGCGCCACAGCCAGTTCGATCTCGTGATGCACGTCGCTGGACTGCGGGGGATAGGGGAAATCGCCACCGTTGAGCACCAGGTTATCCGGGTTCTTCTGGAAGAAGAAAGGATCCTCGCGGTCAGGGTCGTGGCCCATTTCGATGGTGTGGGCGGCGTAGTTGCGGCCGACGCAGTAGATCCGGTGGACCGGGAATCGCCTGTCGCTTCCACGCACCGGCAGGTAGGTCTGTTCGGGAGGGGTAAAAACGTAACTCATTCTCTGTCTTCTTCCATCTGGCTTGGAACGATTGGTTGTGCAATGCGGCTGCGCAGAGGCTGCCGCAGGTCGATGCTGCTGATCTATCCCGCTTCCGGCGCCAACTCCGCAATTTGCAACTCGGCTGCTATGCTCTGCAGCACCTTGACGAGATTGGGATGGAGCGGAATTCCGTTGCTGCTCCTGTCTTCATAAACGGCCGGGCGGCCTTCGCCCGGGATGCGGACGGGATCGTGCCCCGGCAGCGGCGCCGACGCGCGCATCTCCGCGAAGACAGCGTCCGCAGCCGCTTTGAATGCTTCGACACCGCCGAAGGCCTCGACGGAGATGGCGGCGATGAACTGGCCGGTGTTGGTCGCCGTCCTGGTGTCCTTGGTGAAATCCACGACCGACTTCCCAAAGGCCGCGCCGTTCAGGGTGCCGGCCAGCAGGCCCAGCGCCATCGCCAGCCCGTAGCCTTTGGCGCCGCCGATCGGCAAGAGGAAACCCTCTTCGCGCTTTTTGGGGTCCGTCAGGGGTTTGCCGTCGCGGCCGACCATCCAGCCTTCGGGCATCGCTTCGCCCCGCTGCGCGAGAGACTTGATCTTGCCGACGGCGGCCACCGTCGTGGCCATGTCCAACACGAAAGGCGCGGACTTTCCCGCCGGCACTGCTATCGCGAGGGGATTGGTGCCGAGCAGCAGGTCGCTGCCGCCGAAGGGCGGTACATGGTTTGCGCTGCCCACGGCGCCGTAGATGCCGAT
>DAIQBR010000292.1:0-250 GCA_036781105.1 Kiloniellaceae bacterium | reverse complement strand
CCCAGCCGATGCCTTCGGACCTCGCCTTGCTGATCGCCAGGTCGGTGGCAGCGCACATGGCCAGGTGGCCCAGGCCATTGTCGCCGTCGACCACCGCCACGGCACCCTTTTCGGTCGCCACGGATATTCTGGCCCGGGGATTGGTGCCGCCGTCCCGCAGCCGGTCGACATACTGGCGCAGCCGGAAACTGCCATGGGTGTCGTAGCCGTAGAGATCGGCCTTCACCATGAGCCCGGCCACGGTCGCCGC
>DAIQBR010000291.1:0-5280 GCA_036781105.1 Kiloniellaceae bacterium | reverse complement strand
TGATGATCCTGGTGCTGCTGCCGTTCTGGACCTCGCTGCTGGTGCGCACCACGAGCTGGATTGTCGTGCTGGGGCAGAACGGCGTGTTCCTGGAGATCCTCGCCTTTCTGAGCCTGGTCGGCGAGAGCGACCGGCCTCGGCTGATCTACAACATGACCGGCACCATCGTGGCCATGACCCACATCCTGCTGCCCTTCATGATCCTGCCGCTGTACAGCGTGATGCGCGGCATCTCGCCGTCCTACATGCGCGCCGCGCAGAACCTGGGCGCAACGCCGGCGCGCGCTTTCCTGCGGGTCTACATGCCGCAGACCGTGCCCGGCCTGGGCGCCGGCTGCATCCTGGTCTTCATCCTGGCCATCGGCTACTACATCACGCCGGCCCTGGTCGGCGGCGAGGACGGCACGATGATCTCCAACTTCATCGCGCACCACATGCAGAGGTCGCTGAACTGGGGCCTCGCGGCGGCGCTGGGCGCCATGCTGCTGGCCGGCGTCATGGCGCTCTACTGGGTCTACGACCGCATCGTCGGCATCAACAACATGAAGCTGGGCTAGAGACATGGCAGCGCTTCCGCCCTATGCCGGCCCCGGCACCATCGCCTGGCACTACGGCTTCCGCACCTTCTGCGGCGCCGTTCTGCTGTTCCTCATCCTGCCGATCCTGGTGATCATCCCGCTCAGCTTCAACGCCGAGCCCTACTTCACCTACACCAGGGAAATGGTCACCCTGCAGCCGGAGGCCTACTCCTGGCGCTGGTACATGGACATCATGACCAACGGCATGACGGCGCCGAGCACCAATGTCTGGAGCGGCGAGTGGCTGTCAGACAGCTGGAACAACGCGCAGTGGATCCACGCGACCAAGAACAGCTTCATCATCGCGATCTTCGCGACGTTGATCGCGACGACGCTGGGCACCCTGGCGGCGCTGGGCCTGACGCGACCGCACATGCCTTTCGGCAAGCTGATCATGGCGATCCTGATTTCGCCGATGATCGTGCCGCTGATCATCTCCGCGGCCGGCATGTTCTTCTTCTACTCCAGCGTCAACCTGAGCCAGACCTTCCCCGGCATCATCCTGGCCCACGCCGCGCTCGGCACGCCCTTCGTGGTGATCACCGTGACGGCGACGCTGGCCGGCTTCGACAGCAACCTGATCCGCGCCTCGGCCAGCCTGGGCGCCAGCCCGCCGCGGACCTTCTTCAAGGTCATCGTGCCGCTGATCTCGCCGGGGGTGATTTCCGGCGGCCTCTTCGCCTTCGTCACCTCCTTCGACGAGGTGGTGGTGGTGCTGTTCCTCACCGGCTTCGAGCAGCGCACGGTGACGCGCCAGATGTGGGCCGGCGTGCGCGAGCAGATCAGCCCGACCATCCTGGCGGTGGCCACCCTGCTGGTGCTGATCTCCATCCTGCTGCTGACCACCCTGGAACTGCTGCGCCGGCGCAACGAGCGCATGCGGGGCATGTCCGCCCAATAGCCGCCCAATAGCCCCCTGGTGCCTGCCCCGGCTGCCGCCGTGTGTCCTGCAATGCCCATAGGTGATAATGGTTCTCATTCGCATCTTTATAGACAGGCAAGACTTTCCCACCTATATTCCCTGACAGCGCCGTCAGCCCGACGGCCTGCAACCGCCCTGCGACAGGCAAGAGTCGACCGGATTCGCCCGCCATGTGTCGCGACAACACCCTGATCCCCAGTGAGGCCGTCCGCCTGCTGGCCCTCGGCATGCTGGCCAGCCGGCCGATGAGCTACGCCGAACTGGCCCGCGAGGTGCGCCACTTCACCGGGCGCATCGTCGGGCCCTCGCTGGACCTGGTCGGCGCGCCGCTGGAGGTGCTGAAGGTCGAGGGCCTGGTGGAGAACCTCAGCCCCACCACCGTGGGCGCCGAGGACCCGGAAGAGGATGGGGGCGAACTGACGGTGACGGCGGAAGGCCGCGCCGAGCTGCGCCGCCTGCTGGCCGCCAACGTGCGCGCCCAGGTGAGCGACCTCAACAAGCTGATCGTCGCCCTGAAGATGCGCTTCCTGCATCTGATGGAGCCGGCCGAGCAGCGTGTCCAGGCCGAGTTGCTGCACGATATCAGCGAACGCGAACTGGCCCGCCTCACCGACCTGCGCGCCCACCACAGCGACGAGGGCGGCCATCTCTGCACCTGGCTGGAGTCGGAGATCACCCAGACCCAGGCGCGCCTCGACTGGTTCGCGAAGCTGCGCGACAGCCTGGGCTAAGAAGCGCTCCCCTGCCTAGTAAAGGTGCTGGCCGCCGGTGACGAAGATTTCGGTGCCGGTCACGTAGCCGAAGTCCGGGGTGCAGAGCCGGTAGACCGTGGCCGCCACCTCCTCCGGCCGCCCCATGCGGTGCAGCGGAATGCGCGGGATCAGGGTCTCGTATTCCTCGCCGATCATCGCCGTCTCGATCTCGCCCGGGGCGACCGCGTTGACCCGCACGTTCAGTTCCGCGAACTCGACCGCCATCTCCCGCGTCAGCGCCGAGAGTGCCGCCTTGGAGGTGGAATAGGCCGAGCCGGCGAAGGGATGCACGCCGTGGCCGGCGATCGAGGTGATGTTCACGATGGAGCCCTGCCCCTTGCGCAACGCCGAGGCGAAACCGCGGCCGAGCGCCAGGGGCGCGAAGAGGTTCAGCTCGAAGACCTCGCGCCAGAGGTCGATGTTGCCGTTGAGGCAGCCCAGACGCTCCTTGAACTCGGTCTTGGGAGAAACCGCCGCATTGTTCACCAGGGCGTGCACCGGCCCGTCGCCGATGACCGCCTTGGCCTCGGCGAGGAAGCGGGCGACGTCCTCGCGCTCGGCGAGGTCGGCGGTGATGTGGTGGGTCCAGTTGGGATCGCGCAGGCAGTGTTCCGGCACCGCTTCGCGCGAGCAGGTGATGATCTCCCAGCCCTCGTCGCTGAACCGCTTCACCGTCGCATGGCCGATGCCCCGGCTGGCCCCGGTCAGGACCAGGCGCGGCCGCCGCCCGTTCGCGGAGCCGCTCGCCGGACCCTTGCCGTCTTCTTCGCCTGCGGTTGTCATGGCGCGATCTTACTCCGCGCGCCCGGCGACGCCAGCAGCGATTTCCGCGGCGAAGCGGCGGCCGCCGTCAGCGGACGCTCACCACCCGGAAAGTCCGCAGATCACCGTCGTGCTCACGCACCGAGACGTACTCGCCTTCGTTGAAGACGTGGGATTCGAACTTGAAGCCGGTCTCGTCGTCGTCAGGATCGCCTTCGAGGTCGTAGTGGAAGGCCCACTTGCCGCCGCGGGTATGACGCAGGTGGCCGACCTCGTCGGCCTCGCCTTCCCAGAAGCGGGTCACGGTGCAGCTTTCGCGATGCTTGCGCCAGGCCTCGGCGTCGATATGGCCCTCCGGTGTCAGCGGGGCCTTCAGGATGTAGCCGCGCTCCGGGCTGCCGTTGGGAAAATCGGCGTCCCGGGCGAGTTCCAGACGAATAGACTTTACTGACACGCAAGACCTCCAAACAGGCTCCGCAGCGGTGCTGCGATGGCCGACTTAGTGCATCATGAGAACGGGAAGCCGGGACTTCCGCAGCACGCCCTCGGTGGCGCCGCCGAGAATGCGCTCGCGCAGGCGGCTGTGACCGTAGGCGCCCATCACCAGGAAGTCGGCCCCGGCACGGCCGGCCTGGTCCAGCAACCCGTCGGTGATGGATTCGCCGCCCGGCGTATAGGCCCAGGTCTTGGCCTCGATGCCGTGGCCTGCGAGATAGCGCACCAGGGCGCTGGGCTCGACCACGTCGCTGTCCTCGCGCGCGGTGACCACCACCACCTCGCGCGCCTGGCCGAGCAGCGGCAGCGCCGCCGCGGCCGCGAGAGCGCCTTCGCGCGAACCGTCCCAGGCGACGGCGACCGTCGCGCCGAAGCCCTTCTTCGCCTCGGCCGGCACCACGATGACCGGGCGGCCCGTGCCGAAGAGAGCGGCATCGATGGAGGCGGTCTCTTCGCTTTCGGTGAGTGCCGGGTGCGGCATGACGATGACGTCGCTGAGCCGGCCGAGCCGCTCGATGACCTCCGGCTGGCGGCCGGTGACAACGTTCAGGCTGACCGCGAAGCTTCCGGCCGCAACGCTCTCCTCGGGCTGCACCTGGGGCAGATCGCCGCAGAGGCGCTTGAAACTGGTTTCGACCGCTTCGCGGCGCCGGGCATTGCCGGCCTCGACCGAGGCCATGACCTGCTCCAGCGCCGTCGCCGACATGCCTTCGCCGACATAGGGAAGCAGGTCACGCGAGTCGTTGGCGACATGCAGGAAGGTCACCCGCGCACCGAAGCGCTGACCCAGATCGATCGCCGCGGTCACGGCAAGTATTGAGGCCCAGGTCATCACTGACTCCTAAGGCTGGAGATGGAACCGGCGGGAAAGTCCGCAAGACCCTCTAACAAAAGGGCAAAGCATCCAACCGGGCATTGACCTGTATCAAGCGCAGGATGCACCAGCCATGCGGCCGGATCAACCTGCCGAAAGACGGTCCGAGGAGTCGGGCGCCGCCGGGTAGGGATCCTGGTGCACGATCACCTCGGCCCCGGGAAAGGCCTCCCGCAGGTCGAGTTCGACGGCATCGGCAATGGCGTGGGCCTGCCGCAGGCTTTGGTCGGCGTCGAGTTCGATATGGCACTGGATAAAGATCTGCGGCCCCGAAGCGCGGGTGCGCAGGTCGTGGATGCCGAGGACGCCGTCGTGGGCGTCGATGACCGCGCGGATGCGGGCGCGCTCGTCCTCCGGCAGCTCGCGATCCATCAGCATGTCGAAGGCCCCGCTGGCGATCTGCCAGGCGTTGTAGAGGATGTAGCCGGCAATGGCGATGCCGAACAGCGGATCGACGAAGCTCCAGCCCAGCCAGGCCGTCAGCACGAGGGCGAGAATCACCGCGCCGTTGATCAGGATGTCGCCGGTGTAGTGCAACTGGTCGGCGCTGATCGCCACTGATCCGGTGCGGCGCACGACATGGCGCTGCAGGGTGACCAGCGCCAGCGTGGCGACGATGGAGAACACCATGACGCCGATGCCGACCTCGCCATTGGCCAGGGGGCGCGGCGAGAAGAAGCGCGGCACCGCCTCGATCATCAGGAAGATGCCGGAACCGGAGATAAAGGCCGCCTGCCCCATGGCGGCCAGCGGCTCCGCCTTGCCGTGCCCGAAGCGGTGCTCGCGGTCGGCCGGGACCAGGGCATGGCGCACGGCGATGAGGTTCACCATGGACGCGGCGGCGTCGAGCAGAGAGTCGATGAGGGTCGAGAGGATGCTGACCGAATCGGTGAGCAC
>DAIQBR010000290.1:4423-5313 GCA_036781105.1 Kiloniellaceae bacterium | reverse complement strand
CGCGACCGACGCCCTCTATGAGCGGCCGCTGCACCCCTACACCCAGGCACTGATGCGCGCCATCCCCGTGCCCGCGCCGCGCCGCCGTGCCGCCGCCACGGGCCTCAAGGGCGACGTGCCCTCGCCACTGGCCCCGCCTTCGGGCTGCCGCTTTCACACGCGCTGCCCCCTGGCGACCGAGATCTGCGCGCAGCGGGCCCCCGCCTTCCAAGACACCGGCGAGGGGCACTTCGTCGCCTGCCATCACTGGCAGCAGGCGGCCGCTACGGCACCAGAAACGCGCAGCGAACCGCTCCGCTCGGCCGGCGCCGAGCGTCGCTTCGCGCTGTACCGGGATTGGAGCGACAAGAAACAGGTGAGGCTTCCCGATCCTTCCAATCCGGGATCGTCAACACCCCCAACAGGAGACAGCAAAAATGCATAAGTTACTCCTTGCCGCGCTGCTCGCGGGCAGCGCCCTGGCATCGCCCTTCGCATCGCCCGTGCTGGCCGCCGACCTGCGCATCGGTCTGCAGGAGGATCCGGACGTGCTCGACCCTGACCAGTCGCGCACCTTCGTCGGGCGCATCGTCTATGCCTCGCTCTGCGACAAGCTGGTCGACATCACGCCGGAGCTGAAGATCATCCCGATGCTGGCAACCGGCTGGTCGTGGTCCGACGACGGCCTGACCCTGACCATGGACCTGCGTGAGGGTGTGACCTTCCACGATGGCACGCCGTTCAACGCCGAGGCGGTGGTGGCCAACATCGAGCGCTCCAAGAACCTGCCGGAAAGCCGCCGCAAGAGCGAGGTGAAGTCGATAGAGAACGTCAGCGTTTCCGGTCCCTACCAGGTGAAGATGACGCTGGCCAGCCCCGACGCCACCCTGCTGGCGCAGCTCGCCGACCGT
>DAIQBR010000290.1:1357-4413 GCA_036781105.1 Kiloniellaceae bacterium | reverse complement strand
ATGATGGTCTCGCCGACAGCCGCCGAGGCCGCCGGAGCCGACTTCGGCAACAACCCGGTCTGCTCCGGGCCGTTCAAATTCGTCGAGCGCATCCAGCAGGACCGTATCGTGCTGGAGAAGTTCGCTGACTACTGGAATGCCGGTGAGATTCACTTCGACAAGGTCGTGTTCCTGCCGATCCCGGACACCACGGTGCGCCTCGCCAACCTGCGCGCCGGCGACCTCGACATGCTGGAGCGTCTCGCCGCCACCGACGCCGCCTCGGTGAAGAGCGACGGCAAGCTCACCTATGCCGAGGCCATCGGCCTGGGCTATCAGGGTATCACCATCAACGTCGGCAACGGCGACCGTGCCAACAATCCCTTCGGGCAGGACGCCCGCCTGCGCCAGGCCTTCGAGCTGGCGATCGACCGGGAAGCGCTGAACCAGGTCGTCTTCGAGGGCACCTTCGCGGCCGGCAATCAGCCCTTCCCGCCGAACAGCCCGTGGTACGACAGCGCGATGCCCGTCCCGGCCCGCGACATCGAGAAGGCCAAGGCACTGATGAAGGAGGCCGGCCACGAGACCCTCGACGTCGAGGTGCAGGTCGCCAACAATCCCGTGCAGACTCAGGTTATGCAGGTGATCCAGGCCATGGTGGCGGAGGCCGGCTTCAACGTCAGCCTCAAGTCGATGGAGTTCGCCAGCCTGCTCTCCGATCAGAGCGCCGGCAACTATCAGGCCAGCCAGATCGGCTGGTCGGGCCGCGTCGACCCGGACGGCAACATCCACCAGTTCATGACCTGCAAGGGCGGCATCAACGACTCGAAGTACTGCAACCCGGAGATCGACAAGCTGCTGGACGCCGCGCGCACCAGCAACAACGAGGAGCAGCGCAAGGCGAAGTATGACGCCGCGCGCGAGATCCTCGCCAAGGACCTGCCGATCATCTACCTCTACCACCAGACCTGGATCTGGGCGCTGGACAAGAAGGTGCAGGGCTTCGTCGCCTATCCGGACGGCATGATCCGTCTGCAGGGCGTGAAGTTCGCCTCGTAAGGCGGGTGGGGCCCGGCGCGCGCCGGGCCCCTCTTTTCGCGACGGATCCGAGCCATGTTGACCTACATCGTCCGCCGCCTGGCCATTGCGGTGCCCACGCTGATCCTGGTGTCGATTTTCGTCTTCACCCTGCAGAAGCTGCTGCCGGGTGATCCGGCGCTGGTCATGGCGGGAGAAGACCGCGACCCGGCCTCGATCGAGTTCATTCGCGAGAAGTACCACCTGAATGAGCCCATCGTGGTGCAGTACGGTTACTGGATCCAGGGTGTGCTGCAGGGCGACATGGGTATTTCCCTGCGCAGCAACCAGCCGGTGCTGAAACTGATCGCCGACAAGCTGCCGGTCACCATCCAACTCGCCGCCATGGCGCTGATCATCGCCTTCACCATCGGGGTGCCCATGGGCATCGTTTCGGCGGTGAAGAAGGGCACCGTGCTGGACTACGTCGCCAATATGGTGGCGCTTTCCGGCCTGTCGATTCCCAACTTCTGGCTCGGCATCATGCTGATTCTGCTGGTCTCGGTGAATCTCGGCTGGCTGCCGGCCTCGGGCTATGAGTCCTTCTTCGTCGATCCGCTGCGCTCGCTGCAGACCATGATCATGCCCGCCTTCGTGCTGGGCACCTCGCTGGCCGCCACACTGATGCGCCACACGCGCTCGGCCATGCTGGGCGTGATGAAGGCCGACTACGTGCGCACGGCGCGCGCCAAGGGCCTGCGCGAGTACGCGGTGATCCTGAAGCACGCCTTCCGCAACGCTCTGCTGCCGATCGTCACCCTCAGCGCGCTGCTGTTCGGCGAGCTGCTCGGTGGCGCCGTGCTGACCGAGCAGATTTTCACCATTCCCGGCTTCGGCAAGCTGATCGTCGACGCCGTCTTCACCCGCGACTACGCCGTGGTCCAGGGCGTCGTGCTCTGTGCCGCCGCCGGCGTCATCGTCATCAACCTGGTGGCCGACGTGCTCTACTTCGTCGTCAATCCGCGCATGAGGGGCAGCCTGTGAGCGCCCTTGCCGAAGACGGCCTGGCCGCGCCAGCGGCGCGGCGCGGCGGCAGCCGCACCTGGCGCAAGCTGCGCGCCAACCGCAGCGCGCTGTTCGGCTTCTGCATCGTTGTCTTCTTTGTGACCATCTCGCTGCTCGCGCCGGTGCTGCCGATCGACGACCCCACGGCGACCAGCTGGTCGGCGGTACGCAAGGCGCCCTCGCTGGCGCACCTCATGGGGACCGACGAGATCGGGCGCGACATCTTTGCGCGCATGATCTGGGGCGCGCGCGCCTCGCTGATCGCCGGCGTCATATCGGTACTGCTGGCGGTCGCCCTGGGGGTGCCCTTCGGCCTCGTCGCCGGCTACTTCGGCGGCTGGATCGACCAGCTGATTTCGCGGGCGACGGACGCCCTCTTGGCCATGCCCTTTCTCATCCTCGCGGTGGCGCTGGCCGCCTTCCTCGGCCCCAGCCTGACCAACGCGATGATCGCCATCGGCCTCGCCGCCATGCCGATCTTCATTCGCCTGACCCGCGGCCAGGTGTTGAGCGTGAAGACCGAGGACTATGTCGAGGGCGCCCGCGCGGTCGGCCTGAACGACATATCCATCATGCTGCGCTACATCCTGCCCAACGTCTTCGCGCCGGTGCTGGTGCAGGCGACGCTGACCATCGCTACAGCCATCATCCTGGAGGCGGCGCTGTCTTTCCTCGGCCTCGGCCAGCAGCCGCCGGCGCCGAGCTGGGGTTCCATGCTGAATGTCGCGAAGAATTTCCTGACACAGGCGCCCTGGATGGCCTGGTGGCCCGGCGCGGCGATCTTCCTGGTCGTGCTCGGCTTCAACCTGCTGGGTGACGGCCTGCGCGACGCCCTGGACCCGCGCGAGATTTGAAGAAACAGATCAACGTTATAAAAGAGACGAGAATTGCCTCAGTTCACAACACGGCCGGAAATTGCCGGCACCTTCGGCGTCGTCGCCTCCACCCACTGGATCGCCTCGGCCGTCGGCATGGCGATCCTGGAGCGCGGCGGC
>DAIQBR010000290.1:0-1315 GCA_036781105.1 Kiloniellaceae bacterium | reverse complement strand
GAGCCGCACCTGAACGGCCCCGGCGGCGACATGCCGGCCATCCTCTACAGCGCGGCGCGCGACCGCGTGGAGGTGCTCTGCGGCCAGGGGCCGGCGCCGGCCGCGGCGACCATCGACCACTATCGCTCTGAAGGGCTTGATCTCATTCCCGGCTCCGGGCTCCTGGCCACGGTGATCCCCGGCGCCTTCGATGACTGGATGATCATGCTGCGTGACTCACTCTGCGCGAGGTGCTGGAGCCGGCGATCTTCTATGCCGAGCAGGGCCATCCGCTGCTGCCGCGCGTCGCCGACGCCATCGCCGAGCGCGCCGGCTTCTTCACCGCGCAGTGGCCGACCTCGGCGGCGACCTGGCTGCCCGGCGGCTCGGCCCCGGCGGCGGGCAGCCTGTTCCGCAACCCGGTGCTGGCGGCGACCTGGCAGCGCCTGCTCGCCGAGGCGGAAACTGCCGGCGGCCGCGAGGCGCAGATCGAGCGCGCGCGTGAGTGCTTCTATCGCGGCTTCATCGCCGAGGCCATCGACGGCTTCTTCCGCACGGCGGAGGTGATGGACGCCAGCGACAGCCGCCACAAGGGCGTGCTCTGCGGCGACGACCTGGCCGGCTACAGCGCCACCCTGGAGGCGCCGCTGACCTACGACTACCACGGCTGGACCGTCTGCAAGACGGGCCCCTGGGGGCAGGGGCCGGTGCTGCTGCAGGCGCTTGCCCTGCTCGAGGGCTTCGATGTCGCCGCTCTCGATCCCGCCGGGCCGCAGTTCATCCACCTGGTGGTCGAGGCGCTGAAGCTCGCCTTCGCCGACCGCGAAGTCTACTACGGCGATCCCGCGTTCTCCGAGGTGCCGATGGCCGAGCTGCTGTCGCGCAGCTACAACGACGCGCGCCGCAAGCTGATCGGCGAGCGCGCCTCCTTCGACCTGCGTCCCGGCAGCGTGGCGGGCTACGAAGACCAGCTCACCCGCACCATGGCGGTGATCGAGGCGGCCGGCGTTTCGGAAACCGGCGTCTACGAGCCGACCATGGCCCATCTCGCGCACACGGCCGCCCTGGGACGCTCCAGTGTCGAAAGCTCCGGCGACACCGTACACATCGATGTGATCGACCGCTGGGGCAACATGGTTTCGGCGACGCCTTCGGGCGGCTGGCTGCAGTCCTCGCCGACGGTGCCGGAGCTCGGCTTCCAGCTCAACTCGCGCGGCCAGATGTTCTGGCTCACCGAGGGCCTGCCGACCTCCTTGGCACCGGGCAAGCGGCCGCGTACCACGCTGACGCCCAGCTTAGCGCTTTTCGAGGGCCGCCCGACCCTGTCCTTCGGCAC
>DAIQBR010000289.1:0-5337 GCA_036781105.1 Kiloniellaceae bacterium | reverse complement strand
GTGCGCTCTACGACCGTGTCGCCCTGCCCAACGAAGTCTTCGCACAACGCGTGTACAAGAAGTACAAGGATCCGAGTTTCCTGACCGTTCTCGGCTCCGCGCGCTTCTCGCGAGACTGGGGCGCAGTTCTCGATGAGATCGTCCCTCCCTTCGACTGGCAGCCGGGCGGAACGAAGGTCCTCTTCATCCTGTCCAAGAAGGGGCCCTATGTGGATTGGGACGAAGTCAACCGCATCACGCTCCGCTTGAGCCGCGACCCCCGGGTGGCCCTCGCCATCAAGCCGCACCCGCGCACCGAGATCAGCGGCATCCCGCAGTTTGTGGCCGGGCCCCAGGTCCGCCTCGCTCCCGCGGAGCTGCCGACGGCCAGCCTGATCCATTGGGCCGACCTCGTCGTATTCTGGGGGTCGTCGGTGATTTACGATGCGCTGCGGCTCAGAAAGCCGACACTCCATCTCGCCTACCTGTTCAAGCTGCACTTCGACTTCGAGGATTACATGAAATCCTGGACGGTGCGCAGCTACGAGGACTTCGAAGCCCGCCTGGAGGAATTCCTGGCCAGTGGCGGCGCGACCTACAGTGAGGCGGAAGCCGGCAGCTGCATGGAGAACCTCGTCGAGCAGAAGGGCGCTTCGACGATGCAGCGCTATGTCGACTTCATCCTCGGACACCTGGGGCGGCCGCAGAACGCCGCAACGGCGGAGTCCCAGGACGGCAGCCAGCACCTTGCCAGCCGCCGTGCCGGCACGATCTGAGACGACTTCGCCCTGATTCCTGCTCTTACCGCAAACCTCATCTCGAGAAACGCCTAGCATGCCGCCGAGACGCCTGAAGTCCTTCACGCGCGCTTTCATGGTTTTCCGCTACTTTCTCGCCTCGGCGCCGAAGCGCAGCGCCATCATGCTGGCTTCCATGATCGTCGCCGGCCTGATGGAGGGTATCGGCATTCTGGCCCTCTTGCCCCTGGTCAGCATCGTTACCGACGGCGGCGGCAGCCAGACGACCCTGGGCAGGGCGGTGGAGGACGTGGTGACCGGCGCCGGCCTGCAGCCGTCCATCGGCCTGATGCTGCTCATCGTCGTCACCCTGATCGTTGCCAAGTCGCTGCTCCTGCTGTTTGCCTCGGCCCAGATCGGCTACACGGCAGCCCGGGTGACCCGGAACCTGCGGCGGGATGTCCTGCGCCTGCTGATGCAGGCGCGCTGGAGCTTCTTCGTGCGACAGCGCGCCGGTTCACTTTCCGCCGCCCTGACCACGGAGCCCGGACGCGCGGCGACCTGCTACATGCAGACGGCCCGGGGCCTTACGGCCCTCCTCCAGATTGCCGTCTATCTGGCTCTCTCGGTTGCGATTTCCTGGCAGGTCAGCATTGCCGCGCTGATCGTCAGCCTGATTTCCGCCCTGCTGCTGAACCGCTTCGTAACGCTTGCGGGACGCTATGGCAGGGAGCAGACGAAGCTGACCCGGTCCCTGCTGTCGCGTCTGATCGACGGCCTCCAGGCGATGAAACCGATCAAGGCGATGGGACGGGAAGAACACCTCACGCCCTTCATCGAAGCCGACATCGGGGCGATCGAGCACACTTCGCGCCGCCAGGTCTTTGCCCGCGAGGCTCTGATGAACTGCCGCGAGCCGATCGCCGTGGTCACTCTGGGCTTCGGCCTGTACATCCTGCTGACGCAGTGGCAGCTGGACATGGAAAGCCTGCTGGTGATGGCTCTGCTGTTCCTGCGTATCGTGACCAAGGCCACCAGCCTGCAGACGAACCTGCAAAGCATCGCCGTATCTCTGCCGGCGTTCTGGTTCGTCCGTTCGGTCATGTCGACGGCGACCATTGCCAGAGAGCCGCGCTCCGCCGGCAAGCCGCCGGCCCTCGACAAGGGGTTGCGGCTGGATCGCATCCGTTTCGCCTACGGCCAGAAAGTCGTTTTGCATGACATCACGCTGGAGATTCCGGCAGGGAGCTTCATCACCGTCGCCGGCCCCTCCGGGGGCGGCAAGACGACCCTCATCGATGTCGTCGTGGGGCTGCTGCGGCCGCAGTCAGGCGAGGTGTGGATCGACGATCTTGAGATCCGCGACGTCGACTTGAGGCAGTGGCGGCGGATGATCGGCTACGTGCCACAGGAAACCGTGCTCTTTCATGACACAGTGCTCAGCAATGTCGCTCTTCGCGACGGCTCCGTATCGGAGGAACGGGTTATTGAGGCCCTCAAGCTCGCGGACGCCTGGGAATTTGTCGACAGCATGCCTCTCGGCGTCCAGACCATCGTCGGGGAGCGCGGGTCCCAGCTGTCCGGTGGCCAGCGTCAACGCCTCGCCATCGCCCGCGCGCTGGTGAACCGGCCGAAGCTGCTCATTCTCGATGAGGCCACCACGGCGCTCGATCCCGAGACCGAGGCCGCGATCTGCGCCACGGTACGGCGGCTGACCGGGCCGATGACGGTCATCGCGATTTCGCACCAGATGGCCATGCAGGATGCCGCCGACAGGGTCTACCGTCTGGAAGGCGGTCGAATCGTCGGGACCCACGATCCCGAGACCGCGAGCCCTCAGTTGGGTGTCTCGCCATGATGCTGCGCCGCCCTCTTGCCTGCTAGCACCGCACCTGCCCGGAAATCCGCAGGGTTTGCCTCTCGACCTTGCCGGAAACGGAGCGCCGGGACTCGATGAAGCCGGGAAGTGCCAGACCCGCTTGCGGCCGCATCCTGGTCGCCGTCGGCAACTATCCGCCGGGCTATGGCGGTGCCGGGCTGCGCGTACACAACACCTACCGCCGCCTGCGTGAGAGCCTCCCCTTGGAGATTCAGGCGGTCACCGTGGGCGGACGCGGCGACCGGGCCGGCTGCGCCGAGTACGACGGCGTCACCATCTTCGAAACCGGTGCGCGCACCGGGTTCTGGGCACAGTTCACCGCCATCGGAGGCCTGCTACGGCAACGCGGCCTGCGGCATTTCGACATTGTGCACGCCCTCGGCCAGTCGGGCGTCGCGACGGCGGCCAGCACCTGGGCCCTGCTGTTGGGCATCCCCCTGGTGCGTGAGTTGACGGTCAACGAGCCCGTCAGCACAAGCCTCGGGCCGGCGGCTTTCATCCGCCGCCTGGGCTTCCGGCGGGCCGATCTCGTCATCGCGCTGAACGCCGGGCTGAAGGCCCGGCTGATCGAAGCGGGGGTCGATCCCGGACGGATCTGGGAGCGCCCCAATCCGGTCGACACGGCGCGTTTCCACCCCCCCAGCCCCGAACAGCGTCAAGCCGCCCGGCGGGCCTTCGGTCTGCAGGAGACGTCACCGACGCACCTCCTGCTCGGCCGGCTCTGCCCGCGGAAGAACCAGCTTTTTGCCCTCGAGGTCCTGGCGCAATTGCCGCCCGAGCATCGGCTGCTTCTGCTGGGCCCCGCCCTGCAAGGCGATGCCCCCTACGTGGCGGCGATCGCAGAACAGATCGCAGCGTCAGGGCTGGAAGATCGCGTGATCTTCCGCCCCCGGCACATCGACAATCCCCTCGAGGCCTACCATGCGGCGGACAGCTGCTGGATCCCGTCGTCCTCGGAAGGCATGCCCAATGTCCTCCTGGAGGCGCAGGTCTGCGGTCTGCCGGTCGTCGTCAACCGCGCCCTAGAACTGGAAGAGCATGTCACCGACGGGCACAACGGCTTCCTCTGCGACCTGGAAGCCGGCACTTTCGCCACTGCCGCAAAGCGCGCAACGGAACAGCTCGCCGACGAAGCGACTCGGTCGCGCATTGCCGCGGCAGCAGCGGAACGCTATGACGCGCGGCAGCTTGACCGCGAGTTCGAGAAGCGCCTGCGCTCCCTGATCGCCGCGCAAGCGGCCAAGGCGGCCCCTGGCAACGCCAGCGCCGGGGCTTCCTGAGGCGGAACGGCCGACGATGCGAATTCATACACTTGCCTGGCAGCTCAGCCGTTTTGCGATGCGGCCCAGCCTATGGCCCAACCTGCTGCACTGGCTGGGGCGCCGCATTCATACGCGGCTCACCGGCGTCGACCGGGAAGCCGAAGCTGCTCGTGAGGCAAGGGCGGCGGGCGCCGCGTGGTGCGCTTCCGTGGCCTGTGATCGGGCTGAGGCGCTGAGCCGTCTGGGCCTGGACAGCAAGATCGCCACCTTGGCGTCACGCTATCCTGAGGAAACCGCCGCCGCCGCGGCGCGCGTGGCGCAGGTTCCCTTCCGGCTCGGCGGCGCGAGCAACACCGACCTGATCTACACGCTCTGCGAGGCGCTGCAGGTCACGCGGGCTGTCGAGACGGGGGTGGCCAACGGCTGGTCGAGCCTTGCGATACTGCTGTCCCTGTCCACGCGGCCGGGTGCCGTACTGCACAGCGTGGACATGCCCTACCTGAAGTATCAGAACGACCGCTGGGTCGGCATCGCCGTTCCCGAGAAGCTGCATGCCTGCTGGACCCTGCACCGCAGCCCGGATCGCGAGGGACTGCCCAAGGCACTGGAAGCGCTCGGCGAGATCGATTTCGCCCACTACGATTCCGACAAGTCGGAGGCAGGACGGCGCTTCGCCTATCCCCTGATGTGGCAGGCGCTGCGTCCGGGCGGCATTCTTTTCTCCGACGATATCGACGACAATCTCGGCTTCCGCGACTTCTGCGAAGGCATCGGTCAGGCGCCAATCGTCGTCCGGCAAGGCGACAAGTTTCAGGGGATACTTCGTAAACCGTGACTCTTCTTGCTTCAGATTTCAGCGACGTCGAACTGCCGGCGCTGCCCGAACTGCCGGGCATGATATCGGGTTCCGAATGCCGCTATCTCTACTGGCTTTCCAGCCGTCTTTCCGGCAAGGGCTGCGCCGTCGAGGTCGGTTCCTGGCTGGGACGCAGCAGCCTCCACATCGCCGCCGGCCTGGCCGCCAGGGGAACGGCCCTGCATTGCTTCGATGGCTTCGTCTGGGCGCCCAACGACACCGGCAAGGCGACGCTGCCCCTGCGTCCCGGCGACGACTTCGAGCGCTACTTCCGTGACAACGTCTCACCCTTTGCCGAGCGCATCACCGCGCACAAGACGAAGATCGCGCAGATCGAGTGGAGCGGCGACCCGATCGAGTTCCTGTTTCTCGACGCCCCCAAGAAGCA
Organism: Kiloniellaceae bacterium; assembly: GCA_036781105.1. Lineage (GTDB taxonomy): Bacteria > Pseudomonadota > Alphaproteobacteria > Kiloniellales > Kiloniellaceae > Pelagibius. Next base: position 236 of record DAIQBR010000289.1, on the reverse strand, counting down.
GCCGGAGTTCGCGCACTGCCTGAGGATCTTCGGACCCGCCCTGCTGCCGGAATGCTCCTACATCGCCATCCAGGACTATCTCTATTTCCCCGCCTACGCCATCGCGGTCTGCATGGATGCCCTGGGTGAGCGCGTGGACCCGGCTCACGTCGTACTGGACGGATCGACCGTCGGCTTCCGTGTGGCCGGGTCGCTGGACCTGGGCGCCGAAAAACCGCCCGGCTGGGATCTGCGAC
>DAIQBR010000288.1:1261-5338 GCA_036781105.1 Kiloniellaceae bacterium | reverse complement strand
GCTCCCGAAGCCGAAGGCGCCCTGATCTTCAACGGCCGCGTTGCCGACGATGACCTGCGCCTGAACCTCTGCTTCCCGCAGCTCTTTCACACCGCGCTCAGCCGCGCCATGCGCGCCGACGCGCTGGTTCAGTTCCTGGTGTGGAAGAAATGGACCGAGCTTTTCCTCTTCGCCGGCAGCACCGAGGGCGACCAGGCTTACGCCGACGCGATACGACGTGCGGCGAAGAAGTTCGGCGCCAAGATCGTCGCCGAGGACAGCTACGCCTATGACCCCATCGCGCGGCGGACCGACAGCGGCCACATCCAGGTGCAGCGCCAGATGCCGGTGGCGACCCAGTCGGCCGACGACGACTACGACGTCATGATCGCGATCGACGAGAACGAGATCTTCGGAGAGTACCTGCCCTTCAACACCTATGCGCCGCGTCCCGTCGCCGGCACCCACGGGCTGGTCGCCACCTCCTGGCACCGGGTGCAGGAGCAGTGGGGCTCGACCCAGATCCAGCGCCGTTTCACCGAGATCGCCGGCCGCTGGATGGAGGAGCGCGACTTCGGCGCCTGGCTGGGCGTGCGCGCCATCGGCGAGGCCGTCACGCGCACCAGCTCCGCCGACAGCGGAAAGTTGCGGAATTACCTGCGCGGCACCGACTTCGCCCTCGGCGGCTTCAAGGGCGTGGGACTGACGTTCCGAACCTGGAACCAGCAGATGCGGCAGCCCGTGCTGCTGGTGAACAAGCGGGTCCTGGTTTCAGTCTCGCCGCAGCCCGGCTTCCTGCACCAGCGCACCCCGCTCGACAGCCTCGGATACGACGAGCCGGAATCGGCCTGTGCCCTGCAATGAACGACAACGGGAGAACAAGAGCCATGCTATCCAGATTGCAGCGCTGCCTCGCGATCGCCGGCATCGCCGCCGCGCCACTGGCACTTCCGGCCGCGGCGGAAACGATCTTTGTATCGAACGAGAAGGGCAACTCGATCACCGTCATCGACGGAGAATCCCTGGAGGTGACCGCCACGGTAGACGTGGGCAACCGGCCAAGGGGGATTGTCCTCAGCAAGGATCACCGCTTCCTCTATATCTGCGTCGGCGACGACGACCATATCGAGGTGCTCGACACGGAGAGCCTGAAGCTGGTCGGCACCCTGCCGTCCGGACCCGATCCGGAACTGCTGGTGATTTCGCCCGACGGCAAGCGCCTCTATGTCGCCAACGAGGATGACAACCTCGTCACCGTGGTCGACCTCGAAAGCGGCCAGGCCATTGCCGAGATCCCGGTCGGTGTCGAACCGGAAGGCATGGGGGTCAGCCCTGACGGCAAGACCATCGTGAACACCTCCGAGACCACCAACATGGCGCACTTCATCGATGCGGAGACCTTCGAGATCACGGGCAACGTGCTGGTCGACCAGCGCCCGCGCATCGCCGAGTTCACCGCCGATGGCGCCGAGGTCTGGGTCTCTTCCGAGATCGGCGGCACGGTCAGCGTCATCGACCCCAAAAGCCTGGAGATCAAGAAGAAGATCACCTTCGAGGTGCCGGGCCTCCAGCCGGAAGCGCTGCAGCCTGTCGGCGTGCGCATCCTGAAGGACCGCAGCAAGGCCTTCGTCGCCCTCGGGCCGGCCAATCGTGTTGCCATCGTCGACGCCAAGACCTACGAGGTGCTCGATTACATCCTGGTCGGCCAGCGGGTCTGGCAGCTCGCGCTGAGCCCCGACGAGAAGCGGCTGTTCTCCTCCAACGGCGTCAGCAACGACATCACCATGATCGACGTGGAGCGGGAACGGGCCCGTAAATCGATCCCGACCGGCAGCTATCCCTGGGGCATCGCCATCAAGCCGTGATCGCCATGCGCTCCTTGACCCTCACTCTGCCTGTGCTGCTTCTGGCCGGCTTTGCCGGCGCCGCGCAGGCGGCCGGGTCCGAGGACCCGGACTGGCCCTGCATACAGCGCCTGGTGCCGCGCATTACCGCGGCTCAGGTCTGGGCCGGGCCGGAGCCGGGCCCGGAGGCCGGCCGGGGCGACCTCGAAGTCAGCCGCCTCGCCTCCAAGCTGGCGGCGCGGCGCACTGCACTGAGCGACGCCGAGAAGCTGGTCGAGACGTTCGCCGAGGCGCAGCCGAAGGAGGCGATCAACGAGAAACTCACGGCCCTCTTCGGGCGCAGCCTGCAGATCATCAACCGTGACCGCGCTTCCATCATCGCCGGCATCAAGCGTTTCTCCCAGCGCCAGAGCGCGCTCGCGCAGCGCATTCGCGAAACCCGTGCCCAGCTGCAGCAGACCGGCGATGCCGAAACGGATACCTCCGACCTTATGGAGTTGCTGACCTGGGACCTGCGCATCTTCGACGAACGCGAGAAGTCGCTGACCTATCTCTGTGAACAGCCCGTTCTGCTGGAGCAGCGTGCCTTCGCCCTCGGCCGTACCATCTATTTCTTCGTGGAGGACTGACGATGTTCCGCCGGCCCAGCCAACTTCTCGTACTCTTGGCGACAAGCCTGTTCCTCGCGCCCCCTCTTGCCGCGCAGGACGATGGCCTCGAAGGCCTGACGCCGGGCTCTCCGGCCGACGCGATCTACGGCGCCGACCATCTGGCGGGCATGCCCGACAAGGCTGTCCTGGTGTTCGACTACCGCTTCGAGGGCTCGCTCTTGGAGAAGCCTTTCGACGATAACGTGCTGCTCGACTTCACCCGGCACAAGGAGGATCGTGGCTTCGACGTCGCGGCGACGATATTCCCCGGCGGCCAGAACCTCTCGATCGGCCCGCTCAGTGCCGCCAAGGTGAACCCGATCCTGCTGATCTTCTTCCAGCGCGACGCCACCCAGATGAGCAGCGGAACCGGCGGCAGCCAGCACTACTTCCGCAATGCCATCCGCCGCGTCCTGCAGACACCCGACCCCGACGGACGCCACGCCGTCACCATCGAAGTGGGCGGACGCTCCGTCGAAGCAAGAGAAATCCGCTTCCAGCCCTTCGTCGACGATCCCAACCGTGCCCGCCTGCACGCCTATGCCGACAAGACCTACAGCTTCGTGCTCTCCGAGGCGGTGCCCGGCGGCATCTACGAAGTGCGCACCGAAACGCCCGAGGAAGGCGGCAACGGCATATTGCTGCGCGAGATCTATCGGTTCCGGGAGATGCGGCAATGAAGCCCCTGCTGACCGCCCTGCGCCTCACCGCCCTGCCCCTTGCCGCCGTGGCAGTGGCCGCCCTGCTGCTGCTCGCGGCGTCGCCGGGGCGGGCCAATGACTATCCGACCGAGGTGGTGGCCGACTATGTGCTGGCCTGCATGGCCGCCAACAACAACACCGCCGAGGCGCTGCGCCGGTGTTCCTGCTCCATCGACGTGCTGGCCTCCCTGCTCGCCTACCAGGACTACTCCATGGCCGAGACCGTGCTGCGCATGCGCCAGGTCCGCGGCGGCGGGGAGAAAATGGCCCTGTTCCGCGAGACGCCCTTCGCCAAGCAGACCGTCGATCGCCTGCGCCGCGCCCAGGTCGAGGCGGAAGTGCGGTGTTTTCTCTAGCCGAAGGGGCCTCTCGGAATACAGATGCCAGAGGCGGCGGATATGCTAGCATCTGAACCAAGCGAAGGTCGCCTCGAGACGGCCCCAGAATAGAACTGTTAAAATAAACGCACTCAGGGATGGACAGCCGGGGGACGGTCCCATGGCAACGCTGGAAACCGATCGCAGCGCCAGCGATCTTGGCACTGATCATACCGCCGGGCCCGCCGCGAAGCCGGCGCGCCCCGCCATCGCCCGCGCCTGGTCGGCGGCGCGCAATCCGGCCCGGGTCATCGAGGAACTGAGCGCCGGCATCGCCGGCTGCGACCCGGCGCTGATCACGGTCTTCGTCTCTTCCAACCTGCCCTACGAGGATATCGTCGCGCCGCTCTCCGCGGCCTTTCCCGATGTCCCGCTGGTCGGCTGCACCACGGCCGGCAGCCTGACCCGGGAGAGCTACGAGGCCGACGGCTCCATCGCCCTCTCCTTCGACCGCGCCTCCTTCAGTTTCGAGACCTGCCTGCTGACCTCGCTGCGCAACTCGACGCGCTATGTCTACGTACCCGCG
>DAIQBR010000288.1:0-1173 GCA_036781105.1 Kiloniellaceae bacterium | reverse complement strand
GCTGGTCGACGGCCTGTCGCGCCGCGAGGAAGAGATCGCCGCCAGCACCTACGCTGCCCTCGACGAGGTGCCGATCTTCGGTGCCTCGGCCGGCGACAACCTGAACTTCGATACCACGCAGATCTTCTACAACGGCGAGGTGCTGGAGGATTCCGCCCTGGTGGTGATCGGCGCTTCTAACCGGCAGATGGAGGTGTTCAAGTTCGAGCACTTCTGCCCCACCGAGCAGAAGATCGTCGTCACCTCGGCGGACCCCGAGCGCCGCATCGTGTGGTCGCTCAACGCCGAGCCCGCGGCCGAGGAATACGCCCGCCTGATCGGCGTCGCGCCGGCAGACCTGACGCCGGAGGTCTTCGCCGCCAACCCCATGCTGGTGCGTATCGGCGGCGAGTACCACGTGCGCGCCATCCAGCAGGCCGACCGCGAGGGCGCACTGCATTTCTACTGCGCCGTCGACGAGGGCATCGTCCTGACCCTCGCCCATCCCGAGGACATGCGTGACAACCTGGTGCAGAACATGGAGCGCATCTCGGAGCGCATCGGCGGCATGGACACCGTGCTCTGCTTCGATTGCATCCTGCGACGCCTGGAGGCCGAGCGGCTGGGCATCAAGAACGACCTGCTGCCGATTTTCGACCGCTACCACATGATCGGCTTCAACACCTACGGCGAGCAGTACCGCTTCCTGCACCTGAGTCAGACCCTCACCGGCCTTGCCATCGGGTCGGCACCCAGCGGGGGCGCGCGGTGAGCGCTGCTTCTCTCGCCGAGAACTCGCGCCGCGACCTGGAGGCGCGCATCGCCGAGCTGGAGCGCGAAAACGCGAAGCTGGCGACGGTGCGCGACGCGCTGATCCGCCAGGTCGACCGCAGCCACGACTTCACCGGCAATGCCTTCAAGCTGTTCCAGTCGGTCGCCGATCTGGAGACCAGCGTCGAAAAGCGTATCCAGCGGCTGGCCCGCGCCATGAGCGAGGCCAAGATCGCCCGCCAGCAGCTGCAGCAGGCGATCGACGCCATCGGCGAGGGTTTCATTCTCTACGACAGCAACGACCGCATCGTGCTGTGCAATCGCAAGTACTGCGATTTCTTCCCGATGCTGAGCGACATCCTGAAGCCGGGCACCCATTTCAAGGACATCATCCAGGCGGCGGCGGAGGCCGGCGTCATCGTC
>DAIQBR010000287.1:640-5356 GCA_036781105.1 Kiloniellaceae bacterium | reverse complement strand
TTCCAGGAGATCGGCTAGGAGGAAGCCCTCGACGAGGTGGCCGAGGCCCTCACGAAGGCCGAGCAGCGCCACGGCAGCGAGACGGTGTGGCCCTACTTCTATGCCGGCACCATGGGGCTGGTGCAGCGCGACGGCATCGAGCGCCTGCGCCACGTGAAGCGCTATTCGCGCCAGAACTCGACCATCTGCACCAAGCTGGTGGCGACCGGCTGGAACGCCGCCTGCGGTGCGCGGCGCGGCACGGATGCACGGGAGATCCCGCAGTCCGATCTGATCGTCGTGTGGGGCGGCAATCCGGTCTCGACCCAGGTCAACGTGATGACCCACATCGCCAAGGCGCGGAAGTCCCGGGGCGCCAAGCTGGTGGTCGTCGACCCCTACCGCACCGGCACGGCCGAGCAGGCCGACCTCCAGCTGGCGCCGAAGCCCGGCACGGACGGCGCCCTGGCCGCCGCGGTGATCCAGGTGCTGCTGGCCGAAGGCTATGCAGACCGGGACTATATGGCGAAATACAGCGACTGGGACGCGGAGCTGGAAGCCCACTTCGCCGCCTGTACGCCGGCCTGGGCGGCGGCGATCACCGGGCTGCCCGCGGAAGGTATCATCGAGTTCGCACGGCTCTACGGCGGCACCCAGCGCAGCTACATCCGCGTCGGCTACGGCTTCTCCCGCGCGCGCAACGGCGCCTCGGCGGTGCACGCCGTCGCCTGTTTGCCCGCGGTTACCGGGGCCTGGCAGTATCCCGGCGGCGGCGCCATGCAGGCCCAGTCGGAGGTCTACGGCCTGGACGAGACGCTGATCCAGGGTCTCGATGCCAGGGACAAGTCGACGCGGCTGCTCGACCAGTCGCGCATCGGCCCGATCCTCACCGGTGACAGGCGTGACCTCGGCGAGGGGCCGCCGATCACCGCGCTGTTCATCCAGAACACCAACCCCATGGTGGTCTGCCCGGAGAGCGCCCGGGTGGCCGAGGGCTTCGCCCGCCCCGACCTCTTCACCTGCGTGCACGAGCAGTTCATGACCGAGACGGCAGAGATGGCCGACATCGTGCTGCCGGCGACCACTTTCCTGGAGCATGACGACATCTATGTCGCCAGCGGGCACACCTACCTGCAGGTGACCAAGGCGGTGATCGATCCCTTGCCGGGCACGCGCAGCAACCACGAGGTGCTCTGCGGGCTGGCAAGGCGGCTCGGCGCCGCGCACCCGGGCTTCGGGATGAGCGCCTGGGAACTCATCGACGCGACGCTGAAGGCCTCCGGCCTGCCCGACGCCCAGACGGTGTACGAGGCGCACTGGCACGACTGCGTGTAGCCCTTCGAGGAGATGCACTTCCTCAACGGCTTCGGTCACGCCGACAAGCGCTTCCACTTCCGTGCCGACTGGGCCGCCTGGGGCCGCGACTTCGCCGCCATGCCGGCGCTGCCCGGCTACAGCGAGGCCTATGACAGGGCGGACGAGGAGCGGCCCTTCCGCCTCGTCGCCGCGCCGGCGCGCTCCTTCCTCAACACCACCTTCACCGAGACGCCGGGCTCGCTGAAGCGCGAGCAGCGGCCGACCCTGCTGATCCACCCCCAGGCCGCCGCGGCACTGGGCATCGGCGCGGGAGACCGGGTGCGGATCGGCAACCGCCAGGGCTCGCTGGTCATCCACGCGGCGCTCTTCGACGGCCTGCAGCCCGACGTCGTGGTGGTGGAGAGCATCTGGCCGAACAGCGCCTTCGAGGAAGGGCAGGGCATCAACCTGCTGATCAGCGCCGATCCCGGCCCGCCGGCGGGCGGCGCGGTCTTCCACGACACCGCGGTCTGGATTTCCGCCCGGCCCTGACCCCTGCCGGCGCCTCCCCGGGTCCGCTTGCGCTGGATCGGGCGCGGTGGAACACTACATATAGAAGGACCACGAACAGCCACCACAGGGGCTGCATGTCCAAGGATTCCAAGCTTCCGCAGACTTCCTCTTCCGCCTCGGAGGTCGACGCCTTCCTGCGCAAGCTGGCGGTGACGCCGGCACCGGCGCCGGGTGCCGCCGGCACGCGGGGACGGCTGATCTTCGCCATGGACGCCACCGGCAGCCGCGAGCCGACCTGGGACCGCGCCTCGCACCTGCAGGCGGAGATGTTCAAGGAGACCGAGGCGCTGGGCGGGCTGGAAGTCCAGCTCATCTACTACCGCGGCTTCGGCGAGTGCAAGGCGAGCCCCTGGGTGGCCGAGTCCGACAAGCTGCTGCGCTTCATGACCGGCGTGTTCTGCCTTGCCGGGCGCACGCAGATCGGCAAGGTGCTGAAGCGCGCGGCCAAGGAAACCAAGCAGCAGAAGGTCTCCGCCCTGGTTTTCGTCGGCGACGCCATGGAAGAGGACGTCGACCACCTGGGCCATCTTGCCGGCGAACTGGGACTCTTGGGCGTGCCCTGCTTCATGTTCCACGAGGGCAACGATCCGGTGTCGCGCCAGGCCTTCCAGCAGATCGCGCGGCTGAGCGGCGGCGCCTTCTGCAATTTCGATGCCTCCAGCGCGCGCCAGCTGCGCGAGCTGCTTTCCGCCGTCGCCGTCTTCGCCGCCGGCGGGCGCCGCGCACTCGCCGACTTCAGCGAAAAGACCGGCGGGCTGGTGCCGCAACTGACCCATCAGGTCAAATAACGCCCGATGCAATATTTCGTTCTCGGCATTTTCCTGTTGGGCGCCCTGCTGTTCCTTGGGCGCTGGTTCGTCGCGGCTGATCCCCACAAGGTCGCCCAGGGATTGAAGTGGGGCGGCCTGGCGGTCGCCGGCTTCATCCTGCTGCTCATTCTCGTCAGCGGCCGGGTGGCGCTGCTCTTCGCCCTGGTGCCGGCCGGCTTCTGGATCTACCGCATGATCCAGCGCGGCAAGGCGGCGCGCGGGCCCAGTGCGGGCCAGGCGTCGGAGGTGCGCACCCGCTTCCTGCAGATGCGCCTGGACCATGACAGCGGCGCGCTGGACGGCGAGATCCTGGACGGGCGCTACGAGGGGCAGTTCCTCTCGCAGCTCGACCTGACGGCGCTGCTGGAACTTCTGCAGGACTACCGCATTGCCGATGCACAATCGGCTTCCGTGCTGGAGGCCTATCTCGACCGCACGCAGCCGGACTGGCGCGGCAGCGAGGAGCAGGCCGAAGCGGAGGCCAGGTCGGCGGGCAGCGGCGGCCAGGATGGCCCGGGCCGGGAAGGTTCGGGCCGGGCAGGTTCGGGCCGGGCAGGTTCGGGCCGGGGCGGCGGGTCCAAGTGGGGCCGCGGGCCCCGGCCGCAGGGCGCGATGAGCCGCGAGGAAGCGCTGGAGATTCTGGGACTGGAAGAAGGCGCCGGGGCCGAGGCGATCCGCGAGGCACACCGCCGCCTGATGCAGAAGCTGCACCCGGACCACGGCGGCTCCAACTACCTCGCCGCCAAGCTGAACGCGGCCAAGGACTTGTTGCTACGTCATTGAACTGCAAACTTTCCGGAAACTGCAAACTTTGCGGCCTTCCCGGGCTCCATTAGTGTCACTTGTCGCTTGGGGGCGGCTTGTGGCACTACACCCGCGACTTGCCCCGACCCTGCCTATCCCGGTCCGACCCATCCGAAACCGACACCCGTGAGGATTTCCGTTACATGACAGGCACCATTCGCAAGGCGGTCCTGCCCGTCGGCGGACTCGGCACGCGTTTCCTCCCCGCGACCAAGGCGATTCCCAAGGAGATGCTGCCGGTGGTCGACAAGCCGCTCATCCAGTACGGGGTGGAAGAGGCGCGCAAGGCCGGTATCGAAGAGATCATCTTCGTCACCAGCCGCGGCAAGGCGGCCATCGAGGACCACTTCGACCATCACTTCGAACTGATGGCGACGCTGGAAGCGCGCGGCAAGTCGAAGGAGCTGGAACTTGCCAGCGCGATGGAGGCAACTGCCGGCAAGATCAGCTTCACCCGCCAGCCTCAGGCGCTCGGCCTCGGCCACGCCGTGTGGTGCGCGCGCAACCTGGTGGGGCGCGAGCCCTTCGCGGTGATCCTGCCCGACGACCTGGTGCTGCACCCCGAGGGCTGCCTCGCCCAGCTCGTCGCGGCCTACAACGAGGTCGGCGGCAACCTGGTCGCGGTGGAAGACGTGCCGCGCGAGCAGACCATGAAGTACGGCATCCTGGACGTCGTGCAAGACCCCGAGGGAGAGAAGGGGGGCCGCCTCGTCAGGGCCAAGGGGCTGGTCGAGAAGCCGAAACCGGAAGAGGCGCCCTCGACGCTCTCGATCATCGGCCGCTACATCCTGCAGCCGGAGGTCTTCGACGAGCTCGACCGCCAGGACAAGGGCGCCGGCGGCGAGATCCAGCTGACCGACGCCATGGCGCGCACCATCAAGAACCAGCCCTTTCACGGCCTGCGCTTCCAGGGCCGGCGCTTCGATTGCGGCAGCAAGGCGGGCTTTTTAGAGGCCAACATCGCCTACGCGCTGGAGCGGGAGGACTTGCGGGACACCGCGCGGGACATCATAAAGCGCTACGGCGACAAATCCTGATCCATAGAGCGCGCCCCGCGCCGGAGAATTCAGTATGCGCATAGCAATGGTTGGCACCGGCTACGTCGGCCTCGTCTCGGGAGCCTGCTTTTCCGAGTTCGGCACCGAGGTGGTCTGCATCGATAACGACGCAGCCAAGATCAAACGCCTGGAGGCGGGCGAGATCCCGATCTTCGAGCCGGGACTCGAGGTGCTGGTCGCGAACAACCGCGCCGCCG